>NZ_JBFULS010000048.1:0-44725 GCF_054049775.1 Methylobacterium sp. P5_C11
GTACAGGGCGGTCGGGCCGCGGCGGTTCTTGGGCAGCTCGGCGAACTGGATGCCGTTGTCGGTCAGGATGATATGCGGGCGGTAAGGACAGGCCTCGATGAGTGCCTCCAGGAAGGCGCAGGCCACGGGCCGATCAGCGCGTTCGTGCAGCTGGGCGAAGGCGTATTTGGACGTCCTGTCGATGGCTACCCAAAGGTACAGCTTGCCTTCGCCTCGGGGGGGTGATCGCCCGCGATCAATCGGGCCGTAATGCCGGGCGCCAGGTAGCTGAGCCGCAGCAGTCGCGTGGTATAGGAGCGCGTCAGACCCTCGGCCCGCGCCACCTCGTCAATCAACATCGGCGTGTCGCCCGTCAGCCGCTGGCGGATGCGATGCGCCCGGCCGAGCAGCCGACCCAGGCTCGCGTCTGGATCAGGCCCCGCCGCCTCGCCCGGCAGCATCACGCGCATCTTCATACCGACACGCTTCATTCCCACCGGTACCGGCAGCCGCAGCGGCAACTCGGCTGCGGTCGAGCCCTCTGTCTCCTCCCGCTTGCTTACGCCGAGCCGCTGCTGCAGGGCAGCGCCGTTGATCGCGATCTCGATCCGCCCGGCGTGCACGTCAATGCGGGTAAGGACGGTCTGCAGGAGCTGACGCTGCTGCAGCTGCGATAGCTTCGGCCACTCCGCCGCCATCCGCGCGGCTGCTACCACCATCGCGTGCTGCTCAGGAGCGGATCGCTCGCGCGAGATTTTGTAACGCGTTCGCGTCCACGAGCAGCGCACGCAGGCGTTCCTTTACCACCGCCTCGAGCTTGGCCGCCGGAATGCGCTGACCAGCGAGCTGGACTTGCTTCAGTTCAGTGGAGAGCGGTTTGGTGGGCGATGCCCCTCTCGAACTGGGTGGGGCTTGTGAAGCCGAGTGCCGAGTGACGGCGTCGGGGATTGTAGAAGCCATCGATGTAACGGGCCAGCGCGGCGATGGCCTCGGCTCGCGTCTGGAACGCGGTGCGCCAGACCAAAGGGCACGTCGCAACGCAGCCAGTGCAAGTTCCTTGTGAAGGCGATCGCCCACCGCCCAGCCCACGACCCGTCGGGAGTACAGATCGAGGACCACCGCCAGGTACAGCCAGCCCGGTACAGCCAGCCCTCCCGCGTCCAGACGTAGGAGATGTCCGCGCCCCACTTCCGATCCGGCCCCGCCGCCGTGAAGTCCTGGTCGAGGTGGTTGGGCGCCACTGGAAAGGCAGGGCCGCTGTCCGTGGTGCGCCGGAAGCGGCGCGGCTGGCGGGCCTTGAGCCCGTTCTCCCGCATCAGCCGGGCCACGCGTCGCCGGCCTGCCGCCAAGCCCTGCTCGCGCAGCTCGTGTGTCATGCGCGGGCTGCCATACGTCTCGTGCGAGAGCGTGAGGGCGGAGCGGACGTGGGCAAGCAGCACGAGATCCTCGCGCTGGCGCGTCGAGGCCGGGCGGTTCTTCCAGGCGAAATAGCCGCTCGGACTGACGTCGAGGACCTTGCACAGGCGCGCGACCGGGAAGTCCTTCTTCGCCGCGTCGATGAGGCGGAACCTCATCGACTTCCCTCCTTGGCGAAAAAAGCTGTGGCCCGCTTCAGGATCTCCTGTTCCTGACGCAGCACCTCGTTCTCGCGCCGCAGGCGCTTGAGCTCGGCGGCCATGTCCTCCTGCCGATCGGCCGGCGGGTGATCCATCTCCCGCTCACGCCGGCCGTCGATCCAGGTGCGCAGCGTCGAGAGCCCGACGCCGAGATCGGCGGCTACCTCGCGGCGGGACCGCCCGCTCGTCTGCGCTCATCGCACCGCCTCAGCGCGAAACTCAGGGGTAAAGGTCTGCTTCCGGTCCGCCATCGGAAACCCCCTCCTTCAGGAAAAGAGCTCTCCACTTTCTCGAGGCAAGTCCAGCCTCGCTTGCGCAGCCCGATTAGCGCGGCGCGGGTGGTGTGTGGCAGCCATCCCAGGGCACCAACGAGCTCGTCGCTGCCCGCGCCGTCCGGGCGAGCGAGCATGGCGACGAGGCGATCGAGCTTCGAGCCGGCACGCGGGGAGCGGACCGTGGGCAGCTCGGGCTTCGCGACCGTCTGCACCTCGTGAGTGGCGGGGGCCACGTGGGCGAAGCCGGCCTCCGACAAAACGGGAGCGGCGGACCGGCGTCCCGAACCATCCTCTGCAACGCTGTCGATGACAAAACCGCGGCGGCGCAGGGCCCGAAGGGCAGAGCGATAGGTCGGCGGCTTGATGTCCTCAGGCCGGGCGAGCCGGTGTCCTGGATGGCTGACGGCGGCGGTGAGGATGAGGTGCTGGATCGGGCTGAGCGTGTCGGACTTGAATTTGCGGTACACGGCATGATCCGGTTTTGGCGGCAGCGTAGCGCTGTCACTGAGCAGACCCCGCGAGTGGCTATGGGCCAGCGGGGTCGGACCGGGCTGCGGATCATCAGCCTGTCACGCCCAGAGCAATGCGTGCTTTGTCGGCACAGTCCAGGGCAGGTCCAGCACCTCACTGATTGAGCTCGGCCCGGCTCGCAGCAATCCACTGCTTACATGCTGACGGAAGCTGTTGACCCTTTGCAGAAGCATGGAACGTCTGCTTCCGAGCACTTTGACGGGTCAAAGTGGGCGGCTGCTAGCCGAAAGCAGTGCAGCCGCTTCCGCAAGGCTCGCATGCCGACGCAGACTCTATCTTCGGGTCGGCGCAACGTAGAAGCGCAGGTCTGCGACGTTGGTGTCGCCCACGCGCACCTCGCGCCTTGAGGCGCTCACTAAAGATTCGAACGGTGACGGTTCTAGCTGCCCAAGCAGCTAAGCTGCTCTCATTTCTTGTCCATTCTCCAGGAGCCATCCCAAGCGCTAGACTGCGATTTGGTCTCAAGATCCTTGATGCGAGACAAGAGTACACGGGACGGCCCATCTCCTGGGACGGCCTCCTGCGCATTTTCGAAAGCCTCCCGCGCCTCCTCCCAACGTTGCTGCCTGTAAGCTTCCAAGCCCGAGGCGTACGCCGTCTGTGTTGCCTCTTGGGCAGCCGACAGCTCTCCAGACTTCCCGAGCAATTCGTGGATCGTGGTCTGGGACTCGTGACCGTACACGATTACGCGATCAACCTCTCTGTATTCAAAGATCCCACGCGCCATATTTGCAGTGCGATCCGCAACGAGGATGCGGGTCGCGTAAGCCTTATTCAGGCTCTCAAGTCGAGAAGCAAGAACAACCGCATCGCCCATCACGGTATAGCTCATCATCAACTCGGATCCGATACTACCCGCGAGGACCTCGCCGGTCGCAATCCCGATCCGTATGTCGAGCTCGCCGGGCATGTGCCGCAAGCCGAGCAACTCTGGAAATTGTTGCCGCAGAGTGGGCAACTGCTGCACCATCGCGCAGGCAGCAGCGCAGGCCAATGACGCCTGCTCGGCATCGTCTACGAATGGAGAGCCCCAATAGGCCATTATCGCGTCGCCTATGTACTTGTCGACGATGCCACCACTCTCACGTATCGAAGCCGACATCGTCGACAAGAAGAGGTTGAGGACCTTCACTAACCCCTGCGGCGTCATCCCCTCACATAACGACGTGAAGCCCTTCATGTCACAGAACATCACCGTCATAACGCGCCTCTGGCCGTCGGGGGCGGCTGCCTCCGACCAGTCGATAAGTCTTTCTGCCACCTTCGGATCAATGTACCGGCCGAAAGTCTCCCTGGCGTGTCTCGTCCTTCGAAGCTGATCGAGCATGGTATTGAAGGCGGCTGACAGCTCGCCGATTTCGTCCGAAGTGGACACATTAATGCGACCGTCGAGGTGGCCTAGCTCCACCTCACGCGTGCCTTTCAAGAGTTCTCTAACCGGGCGAGTAATGCCGCTAGCGACCATCATCGCCACGCCAATCCCAAGAAATGCAGCGAGAAGGCTGACAACCACAGAGGTCACGAGAACGCGACGCTGATCTCGAATCACATTGGAAGAACTCGCATCCACCTGCGCGAGCATGTCCGACCTAATTTCATCAATTCTACGAATGAATTGATCACGCATCAGATCGATGCGGACCATTGATTGACGAGCTTCTGCGAAATCGTTCGCATCGAGTCGTTGAACTAATTTGGTATCCTCAGCTGAAATTTCTTGAAGAAGCTCAGACGTCGCGTTCTCAATGCGGGCGTCCAATCGCCCGAGGGCAGCGTTGTCCGACGGCGTACGCTTGTCATCAATAATGGCGTTGATAAGATTTCGCGCTTCGCCAGCCTCAAGCGTAACCTGCGTACCCTTTTCGGTAGCGATCCGCAGCTGGACTTTGTAGCCGTCATCATCAGGCGGAACTTGCATCCTGGCGACAGCCATTCGCCTCAGTGCCAACGCACGCTCAAGCGATCGCACATTCGCGCGCGCTAGGTGACTATATGCGGGTATGTACCGGCCTGTCAGTTCCTCAAGTAGGATGCTGACGGTCGCCGACATAAGCATTGAGACGATAGAGGTCGCTAGCATAAAAACGATCAGAGCGATCGCGACAGCCAAGATTTTGCTACGGATGGATCGCCAACCCGCGAACCAACTCAACGGGTCACGGAATAAACGGGGGCGCCCTGGCGGCGGTTGAACAAGCTTGCTTCGGCCGCTCAGATTAGGATCAGAGGTCATTCGGCTTATGCCCTGTTCCGGCCGAATTCGGCGGCACATTGAATATTTTATAGGGTGCCGATCGTAATTTGCCTATCCGCCATCTCTGAGCCAAGCTGATCCGCTGGATGCAGAGGTTCTGTTATCAATCGCAATCCGACGTTTTCGCCTACGGGCTATCGAGAGGCTATATTGGCTTCATTTCGGTGGGCCGCCCGCCGTCAACATGCCGCTCGTAAGGACTGATGGCCGGCCAAGGTCTAGCAAAGGGCTCTCGAGGATGTGAGCACCGATAGCCGATAGATTGTTGGATGGCAGACTAACAGGACGGGGCTGAAGGAACGCTCTGGAGAGCCCGGTACAAGCTCGGAAGCGTTTCGCGAAGCTAGCCGGTCACGAAGGAGGAGGCGCATGATCACTCTTTACTCGTATCCAGGTCTGTTCGGTGTCGCCGACAACAACGCTTACGGCCTCAAGGTATTCGCCTTTCTTAAGCTGGCGGGATTATCTTTTACACACAGGCATATTTTGGATGCGTCGTCGGCGCCACGTCGTCAGCTTCCGTACATCGAAGACGGCGGGGAGATAATCGGGGATAGTGACAGCATCATCTCGCATCTCACGCGTCGCTACGGCTTGACTGTCGACGATGGTCTGACGACGATTCAGCGGGATATAGGACAACTCACCAACCGTTTGCTCGACGATCTGTATTGGGTGATGTCCTACTCTCGCTGGAAAGACGAAAGGTTCTGGCCTGCGTTCCGGGACGCACTGCTCCGAGAGCATTCTGAATTCACCAAAGATCAGCTTCTGAATGCTCGGGAGTTTAATTTCAAACGGTACTACTACCAAGGAATTGGACGCTACAGCGAAGCTGAAGCGTACGTGCGCGGAACCGCCGACCTACAAGTTCTGGCGAACCTTGTGCCAAAGGGAGCTTTCGTGTTTGGAAGAAGCCCGACCAGCATTGATGCAGCCATCTATGGCTTCCTTGCGAACATTCACTTCTATGACATCGAAACGCCGCTGAAGGCATTCGTTTCGGCTCGCACAAATCTGGTGAGCTATTGCGAGGCGCTCCACTGCCTAGTCGGCTGAAAAAAATTGAGAACAGTCAGTATTTTTGAAGGAAATTGTAGACCGAAGCGATCGGCCTGAAGCTCATTTTGACAGAAGAGCTTGGTGTTGGGAACCTCTTTCACTGCACCGACGATGCGGTCTTACGCAGTTTTAAGGCGTCCAGGTGAGCGAAGCTGAATGTCGGCTTTCGGGCGGCAATCCAACGGTGGATCACCACCCGGAACCGAAGCTGCCGGAGGGCTAACGAACGGCCGCTTTCGGGAAGCGCCAAAGGCCTCTCAGGCGGCTGGACTGGGTCGACACCGGACGGTCGACCATCCGGATCTGAGTGTCCGCTACCGGGCGTTGAGCTGATGTCCGCTTATGGCGCAATCCGGACGGCAGAAAGTGGCCGAAAGCGGCTCGTCCGCTTCCGGCGCTCAGACCGCAGAAGCGGACCTTCGTTGCGGCTCAGTCAATCTTCATGTGACTCAAAGCGGACCGTGAGCGGAGACAATTGTGAGGCTCACTTCTTGGCTTGAGGTAGACACTCGTCTAGTTCACTTCGGCCTGTACCTGATGCCTCAAGCTACACGCCGACGCTTGCCCCAGGTAGGGACATAATCGCCCAGGATAACCGTTGTAGGGGCCAAGCACCGCGTGCAGTTAGCTCCAGTCACATCCGCTCCACTGGGCCGCCCGCTTTCTCTAACGCAGAGAAGCCCCCGGCGACGTGGGCGACGGACGTGAGCCCCATGTCCCTGAGCGTCTTGGCGGCCAGGGCCGAGCGGTTGCCGGAACCGCAGTAGAGAACCAGGCGCTTGCCCCCGCCGAGCTCGGCCCGGTGGGTCGGGCTCGCGGGATCGGCCTGGAACTCCAGGACGCCGCGGGGCACGTGGACGGCGCCGGCGATCCTGCCGGTCTTGGCCAGCTCCTCGCCCTCGCGCACGTCGACGAACACCGTGCCCGGCTGTCCGAGGCGGGCGAGCGCCTCCTCGGCCGACAGGGTCTCCACCTCCCGGTTGGCCTGCGCCACCAGGTCCTTTGCGCTGGTCGTGGTCATGCTCGTCTCCGTCATTCGCCCCACGCCGCGCCGTCGAGGGCGTCGAGCGGGATCTTCAGGTAGCGGCGGCCGTTCGCCTCGGGCTCGGGCAGGCGCCCGCCGCGGATGTTCACCTGCAGGGCATGCAGGATGAGCTTCGGCATCGGCAGCTCGCGGTCGCGCGCCTCGCGCATCGCCACGAACGCCTCCTCGGTCGGGGTCTCGACGAGGTGCGCGTTCTCGCTCCGCTGCCGGGCGACGGTGCTCTCCCAGGCCGCCGCTCGGCCGCCCGGGCGGTAGTCGTGCCCCGTGAACAGCCGCGTGTCGTCCGGCAGGGCGATGATGCGCTGGATGCTGCGCCATAGGGCATGCGCGTTGCCGCCCGGGAAGTCGGCCCGTGCCGAGCCGCTGTCGGGCATGAACAGCGTGTCGTGGATGAAGGCGGCATCGCCGACCCGGTAGGCGATGGAGGCCAGGGTGTGGCCCGGCGTGAACATCACCTCGACGTCGAGGTCGCCGATCCGGAAGCGCTCGCCGTCGGCGAGGAGCCGGGACCACTGCGAACCGTCCGTCCGGAACGTGTCGGGCAGGTCGTACAGCCCCTTCCAGAGCCGCTGCACGTCGACGACCTTCTCGCCGATGGCGGTCGGGACGCCCGTCCGGTCGTGGAGGTAGCCGGCCGCCGAGAAGTGGTCGGCGTGCGGGTGGGTGTCGAGGATCCACTCCAGCGTGTAGCCTTCCCCCTCGATATGCGCGAGCAGGGCGTCGGCGGAGCGGGTCGCGGTCGCGCCGGACTTCGGGTCGAAGTCGAGGACCGGGTCGATGATGGCGCAGCGCTTCGTCTCGGGGTCCGCGACGACGTACTGGATGCTGCCGGTCGGCTCGTCGTGGAAGCCGGTCACGATGGGATGCCCGCGCAGGGCTCCGACGGTCTGGTTCGACATGGATCTCCTCCTTCTCGGGTTCAGGCGCTCATACCGAGGAGCGGCAGGGCCCCGCGGGCGACGACGTACAGGCCGACCAAGATGACGAGGCCAGCGAAGGTGACGGTCAGGGCGCGCTTGCGCCCGGCGAGGCGCTGGCCGAGCTTTGAGCCAACGAGGCCCCCGAGCACGCCTCCCAGGATGAACAGGCCGGCCAGCGGCCAGTCGATCAGGCCGGAGGCGGCGTAGCTCGCGGCGGTCGCCGCCCCGAAGGCGCTGACCGCGACCAGCGAGGTGCCGATGGCCACGGGCAGCGGCATCGACGTCGCCAGCATCAGGCCCGGCACGATCAGGAATCCCCCGCCGATGCCGAAGAAGCCGGAGAACAGGCCGACCGCGAGGCCGATGCCGAGGAGCCAGGGCAGGAGCATCGGGGCACTCGCCCAGGTCAGGCGCACGTCCGGGTCGCCGTCCCCGCGCCGCCTGCGCAGCATCAGGCCGCCGACCACGAGCATCACGACTCCGAACAGGGCGAGCAGGCTCCGCCCGTCGACCGCCTTGGCGGCCGCAGAGCCGACGAGCGCGCCGAGGATTCCGGCGAGCGAGAACGCCGCCGCGCAGCGCCACTTCACGGTCCCGGCCCGCCAATGCGGGACGAGGTTGCCGGCTGCGCTGACCGAGACCGCCAGGGCGCTCGTCCCAATGGCGACATGGGGCGAGGACACGCCGACCACGTAGGTCAGGAGCGGGACCGCCAGGATCGAGCCGCCCCCGCCGACGAGGCCGAGGATCACGCCCACGACCCCGCCCGAGCCGGCGGCGAGGCCGGATGTAAGGGGACCGGGCATCATGCGTCGGCTCCCAGCACGGTCGTCGGCTTCAGGCGCGCCGCCGGCACGAGGCGGAACAGCAGCATGCCGGCGACCATCGCCGCCACGAAGGTCACGGCCTCCGTCGGGGCCACCGTCAGGATGGTGAGGGCGGGGCCGGGGCAGAGGCCGGCCAGTCCCCAGCCGAGGCCGAAGATCGCGGCCCCGGCGATCAGGCGTGCGTCAAGGTCGCGCCGGGCCGGGACGTCGAGCCTGGGCGCGAGCACAGGCCGTCCGCGCCGCCGCGCCAGTTGGTAGCCGGCGGCTGAGACCGCGACGGCGCCAGCCATGACGAAGGCGAGGCTGGGGTCCCAGCGCCCTGTCACGTCGAGGAAGGCGAGGACCTTGGCCGGGTCGGCCATGCCCGAGACGAGGAGGCCAAGGCCGAACAGGAGGCCGACGGCGAAGGCGGAGGCGGTCTTGGCCATGGCTCAGGCTCCGACGAGATGACGCACGACGAGGACGGTGAGGACGGCGACGGCCAGGAAGGTGCCGGTCGCGGCCAGCGAGCGGGGCGAGCCACGGCCGATGCCGCAGACCCCGTGGCCGCTGGTGCAGCCGGCGCCGAGGCGCGCGCCAAACCCGACCAGCAGGCCCGCGAGGATCAAGAGCGGGAACGACACGCCGACCTTCACCGGCGGTAGGCTGCCCCCCAGGCCGGCGTAGGCGAATGGCGCCAGGACGAGGCCTGCGACGAAGGCGGCGCGCCAGCCGGTCTCGCGCGATGGTCGGGCGAGCAGTCCGCCGAGGATGCCGCTGATGCCGGCGATGCGCCCGTTGAGCAGCAGCAGCAGCGAGGCGGATGCGCCGATCATCGCTCCGCCGAGAATCGCGCTGACGGGGGTGAAGCCTTCCATCTCGATCTGTCCCGAATTGCGGTCCGGGTTGGTGCCCGGGCCGGCCGCGGGGAACGCTGCCCCCGCACAAACATTAGCTGACACTCAATTAGCATTATCTAATGTTATGACAAGCGGGAATGCGGCCCGGCGGAGGAGCGGCCGAGGGTCACGTGCGGCGGCGCACCAGCGGGGTTTCGCGGTCGATCGCCGAAGCCGTGCCAGGCGTCAGGGGTGGATGTAGGCGAACCCCATGCCCTGCAGGCGCGCCAGCTCGGCGACGACGCTCGGCACGAGGTCGTCCTCGCCGACGCCGTAAAGGGTACTGCGGTCGATCTTCCGCTCGCGCAGGGTGTTGGCGCAGACCAGGAACCGCACGCCCATCCCCTTGAGGGCGTCGATGCGGCCAGCGAGTTCCTTGTCGCTCGCGGCCGATTGGAAGAGGCCGACCCCGTCGCCCAGGCTCACAACGCGGATCTCGACATGCGCCTTGCCCACGGCCTCGACGTGGTTGCGCAGGTTGGCCAGCAATCGCTTGAAGTAGGCCGCTCCGTCCGGGCCGCCTCCGCCGTTGTGGTAGACTACCTTCTGGTCGGCGTAGTAGCCGGCCGGCGCTTCCGAGCCGGCGTGAATCGTCCCGATGCCCATGGTCGCGAAGACGATCGCGAGCATCAGGCTCCTAAAGACCGTCGTCATCCGCCGCTCCTTCGTCCGTCAGGGGTTCGGGCGCCTCCGAGGCGCCGCGTGATAGGTCGTCGAGGCGCGCACGGTCGAGGCCGCCGCTCGTGGCCGGCCTGGTCCCAGCGTCGCCGCCGAGGCTGCCGGTCGTCTCCGGCGCTGCAGGCCGCGCGGCTTGACCGGTGCTCCGCGACCCGAGCAAGACGACCTTCGTGCCGGTGGGCACGCGGCGATGCAGGTCGATGACGTCCTGGTTCAGCATGCGGATGCACCCTGAGGATACCGCTTCGCCGATGCTCCAGGGCTCGGTGGTGCCATGGATGCGGTAGAGCGTGTCCTTGCCGTCCTTGAACAGGTAGAGCGCGCGGGCACCGAGGGGATTGCGTTCGCCCCCCGGCATCCCGCCGGCCCAGCGCCCGTTCCGCTCCGGGTCACGCCGGAGCATGTCGGGGGTCGGCGTCCAGCGCGGCCAGGACGCCTTGCGGGCGACCGTGGCCTCCCCGGTGAACTCGAAGCCAGCCTTGCCCACCCCGACCCCGTAGCGCATCGCCTTGCCGCCCTCCATCACGAGGTAGAGGAAGCGCCGGTAGGGGTCGACCACGAGGGTGCCGGGCGGCCGCTTGGTCGGATAATCGACGACTTGGCGGACGTTGCGGGCCTTCAGGTCCCGCGGCTCGACCGCATCGACCGGGAACGGCTCGTCCGTGATGGCCGTATAGCGGCGGACGGCATCCGCCGGGAGGCGCGGCCCCGCCTCAGCGACCGGACCGGGGGCGCCCATCGATGCCGAACAGGCCCCGAGCGCCGCGGCGAGCGCAAGGAACGCCGGGAGGCGCAGGACCGGCCGCATCACGAGCGGCCCTTGGCGCGCGCCTGGGCGACTGCCTGCCTGAAGCCGTCGTAGTCGAGGGCGGCCGCGACCTTCAGCGGGCCGATCAGGAAGACCGGCGTGCCCTGCAGGCCGAGGGCGTCCGCCTGGTCGAGGTTGCGCTGGAGCAAGGCGGAGATCTCGCCCTGATGGGACGTCCGGTCCGCGTCCAGCCGGGCCATGTCGATGCTGGAAGCCGACACCGCCTCAAGCATCCGCTCCTTCGGGATCTTGCGGCCGGGGATGCCCATGAGCGCGCGATGCGCGTCGTCGTAGCGGCCCTGGTACTTCGCCGCGAGGGCGAGCTGGGCGCCGTAGACTGAGGCGTCGCCGAGGATCGGCCAGTCCTTGTGGACGAGGCGGATGCGTCCGTCCGACTTCACCAGCCGAATGAGGTCGGGCTCGGCCTTCTTGCAGAAAGGGCAGTTGTAATCGAGGAAGGCGACGATGGTCAGGTCGCCCTTCGGGTTGCCCGAGACCGGCGCCTCGGGGTCGTTGAGGATGGCGTTCGGGTCGACGCCCTGGGCGAAGGCCTCCCCGGTATGGGACGCCAACGACACCAGGGCGGGCGCGAGCGCGACGGCGGGGATCAGGGCGAGCAGGGTCCTGCGGTTCATGACGGTCTCCGTAGGTATGGGTGGTTCGAGAGGGGGAGCTCAGGCTCCGACGAGGGCGAGGCGGCGCACTAGGTCTTCGACCGTCAGCTCGCCCTCGGTGCGGGCCTCCCGGACCTCGCCGCCGTCGGGACGCATCAGGATGAGGGTCGGCGGGCCGACCACCTCGAAGCGGTGCATCAGGGCCCGGGTGGCGTCGTCGTCGCGGGTGACGTCGGCCCGGATGACCGAGACGGCCTTGAGCCGCTTCCGGATGTCGGCGTTCGCCAGGACCGTCCGCTCGTTCGTCCTGCAGACGGTGCACCAGTCGGCGGCGAACTCGACGAGCACCGGCTTACCCTCGGCTCGGGCTGCAAGGAGGGCGGCCTCGAAATCCGGGACGGAGGAGACCGTACGGGCCCCGGCGATGTGGTCCGGTCGAGACGGGCCGAGGCCGGCGAGGGGCCGTAGCGGGTCGTCCGCGCCCGTGGCAGCCCCGAGGAGGAGGAGCCCCCCATAGGCGAAGGCCAGCAAGCCCGCCGCGCGACCGGCGCGTGACGGGCGGCCGTTCGTGGTCACCGCCGCGAGCGCCAGCCCGGTGCCGAGGGCGAGCGCCGCCCAAAGCAGAAGGGACAACCCGTCCGGCAGCAGGCGTGTCACGAGCGAGGCCGCGAGAGCGAGGAACACGAAGCCGAACGCTTGCTTCGCCCGCTCCAGCCACGGGCCGGACCGCGGCAGGATGCCGGCCCCGAACGTGCCGACCAGCACCAGCGGCGCCCCCATCCCGAGGCCGAGGGCGAAGAGAGCCAGAGCCCCGCGCAGGACGTTGCCCGTCTGGGCAACGTAGAGGAGCGCGGCCGCGAGCGGTGGCGTCACGCAGGGCCCGACGACGAGGGCGGAACTGAAACCCAGGAGCGCGGCGCCCGCGACAGACCCTCCCTGCGCCGCCGGGGCGCCGAACCGGTCCCGCCACCAGCGCGGCGCCTGCAGATCGAACAGGCCGAACATCGACAGGGCGAGCGCGACGAAGGCGGTGGCCATCAGGCCGAGGGCGAGCGGGGTTTGGAGGGCGACTTGCAGGTTGCGACCGAGCCATGCTGCCGCGACGCCGAGGCTGGCATAGGCCGCCGCCATGGCGAGGACGTAGCTCCCGGACAGCGCGAGGCCCCGCCCCGGCGTGAGCCCCTGGCCCGAGCGCACCAGCATGCCCGACAGGATCGGTACCATCGGCAGGACGCAGGGGGTGAACGCCAGGAGGAGGCCGAGCCCGAACATCCCCATCAGGACGCCGATCAAGTTGCCGACGAGGAAGATGGCAGGTCCGGAGGGAAAGACGCCCTGGCGGGGTTCCGCAGCGACCGTCCCGCTCGTGTGCTCGGCGGCGGGCGTGGCTTCGCCGGCTGGGGATGCGCCGGCGCTCGCCAGGGAGGCGAGGTCCAGCCGCTTCGTGACCGGCGGGTAGCAGATGCCCCGCTCGGCGCAGCCCTGGTAGGTGACCCGGACCTCCCGCAGGCTGGCCAGCGCCGCGCCGGGCACGATGGCCTCCACGGAGTCGTGGTAGACCTCGGTCGGCCCGAAGTTTGGGTCGTCCTTCGTCTCCGCGGGCGGCGTGCTGACGAGAAGCTCCGCGCCGGCTCCGGCCTCGGCGCGGATCCTGTCGCGGTAGAGATAGGTGCCGCGGGCGATGGTCCAGCGAAGGTGCAGGGCGAGGTTCGCGTCGCGGGTCGCGACGAGGGGGAAGGGTGTCTGCCGCGCGGCGCCGTCCTGGGACCATCCCGGCGACCAGGGCGAGGCGCCCGCCCAGACGAAGGCGGCGAGGATGAGGGGGGCGAGCGGTTTCGGCATGGGCGGGGTCCGGGCTCGGAACGGTCCGCCGCGGGTCCGAAACGCAGCTTAAGCCAGGCTTAAGCCAGGCCCGGAGGATGAGGGACGGTCAGGGGGAGACACGCATGCGCATCCTCGTCGTCGAGGACGATCCCATCCTCTCGGACGGGCTCAGGGCGGGGCTCGAGCTAGGCGGGGCGACGGTCGACTGCGTCGCGACCTGCGCCGACGCAGAGGCGGCGCTCGCCACGAGTGCGTTCTCGGCCATCGTGCTCGACCTGATGCTGCCCGACGGCTCCGGCCTCGACGTGCTGCGCGGCCTGCGCCGCCGGAAGGACCGGACGCCCGTCGTCCTGCTCACCGCCCTCGACGCGGTGGCCGACCGGATCGCCGGGCTCGACGGCGGCGCCGACGACTACCTCGGCAAGCCCTTCGACCTCGACGAACTCTCGGCCCGCATCCGCGCCGTCGTCCGGCGGGCCTCGGGGCGGGCCGCCGCGCTCCTGGAGCACGGCGGCATCCGGCTCGATCCCGGAAGCCTCGCCGTCACGGTCGACGGCGTGCCGGTCGGCGTGTCCCGGCGCGAGTTCATGGTCCTGGCGGCGCTGATGGAACGCCCGGACGTGCTCCGCTCGAAGGCCGAGCTGGAGGAGCGCCTCTACGGTTGGCAGGAAGAGGTCGAGAGCAATGCCGTCGAGGTCCACGTGCACAACCTGCGCGCCAAGATCGGCAAGCACGCCATCGAGACGGTGCGCGGCGTCGGCTACCGGATGAGGGCGCCCGCATGAGGTCCCTGCGCGTTAGGCTCTTCGCCATCCTGGTCCTCGCGACCGGACTCATCTGGCTCAGCGCGGTCGCCTGGATCTATCTCAGCTCCAAGCACGAGGTGGAGCGGGTCCTCGACACCCGCCTGCAGGAAGCCGCGCGCATGGTCGGCTCCCTGGTGGGGGCGGTCGGCGGCACGGCCTCCGACGGGACACCGTCCACCTTCCCGGCGCCGACGGCTTACGAGCGACAGCTCTCCTGCCAGATCTGGTCCCTGGACGGGCGCATGGTCGCGCGGTCGAGTGGGGCTCCGGAACGACGCCTGACCGATGCGCCGGCCGGCTTCTCGGAGCGCGAGGTCGATGGCGAGACGTGGCGGGTGTTCACGGTGGAGGACGCCGAGAAGGGCGTGCGCGTGATGGTCGGCGACCGCCTGAGCCTGCGCGAGCGCCTCGTCACCGACCTCATCATGGGCCTCGTCACGCCCGCGCTCCTCGTCGTGCCACTTCTCGGGCTGCTGATCTGGGCGAGCCTCGGAAGGGGTCTGCGCCCTTTGCATCTGATGGCCCGCGACCTTGCAGGCCGCGCCGCCGACGACATGAGCGCCATCGACGTCGGCCGGGCCCCCGCCGAGGTCCGGCCGTTGGCTGACGCCCTAAACGGGCTGTTCCACAAGGTTGAGGCGGCGCGCCGGCACGAACGGGAGGTCACGGCCTTCGCCGCGCACGAGTTGCGCACGCCCCTCGCCGGGCTGAAGACCCAGGCACAGGTCGCCATGGCCACGACCGACCCGGACGTGGCGAAGGCGGCGCTCCGCCAGATCCTGGCGGCTGTCGACGGCACCACCCGCCTCGTTCGGCAACTGCTCGACGCGGCCCGGCTCGACGCCGCCGGGGAGACGCCGACCCTGGCGGAGGTTGATGTGGGCGCGCTGGTAGCGGAGACCGTCGACGGGATGCGGGTGCCGCCGGGGGTCCGCACCCTGATCGACCCGAGGCTGCGCGGCTATACCTTGCGGGCCGATCCTGAGAGCCTGCGTCTGGCAGTCCGCAACCTGCACGAGAACGCGGTGCAGCACATGGAGGCCGGCACGGTGGAATGGCTCGCACATCCCGGTGGGGAGGGCGTCCTCGTGCGCGACGAGGGTCCCGGGATTCCCGCCGAGGAACTTCCCCATGTCACGACGCGCTTCTTCCGGGGCCGACACAAGAGCGCGACGGGCAGCGGGCTCGGCCTTGCCATCGCCGAGATGGCGTCGCGCCGAAGCGGGCTGAGCCTGCGGCTGCGCAACCGGCTGGACCGGACGGGGCTTGAGGCAGAGATCCTCCGCGCCTGACGCGGTCAGCCGAGGTCCTGGCAGAAGATGTCCTTGAGCGTCGCCAGCACCCGGGCGGCGCGGGGGTCCTCCAACCTGTAATGGAGCGTCTGGCTCTTGCGGCGGTACGCGACCATCCCGTCCTCGCGGAGCTTGGCGAGGTGCTGCGACAGGGCCGACTGGCTGAGCCCGACCGCCTCGGCGAGGCTCCTCACGTCCATCTCGCCGCGCGCGATCAGCAGGCACAGGATGAGTAGGCGCTTCTCGTTGGCGAGCAGGCGCAGCAGTCGCGCGGCGTCGGCGGCCTTGTCCTGGAGGCGCAGCAGATCAGCGGGTAACGCGGCATCCATGCGAGCACGTCCGATAAATTAGAATTAACTTATTTATCACGATCTAACATATAGGGCCAGCGACGCTCTATTGCCCCTGGTAGCTCGAAAGGACAACAAACGCCCTTCAACGAGCGCCCTTCACGGCGAGCCAACCGCCTGAACCTCGCGAAGGAAACTCTCGCCACCCTAAGAGCCTGCTGTCCTCGAACCAGGTGACCGCTCGGGCAAGCCGGGCCGCCTCTCGCTGCGTGAAGTGGAATGGCGTCAGTCACCCTTCCATCTGCGTCGAGCCGAAGCGCACACAAGCGTGAGCGGTCATTCGTTCATCCAAATGGATCACTTCCTATGACCCTGCCCAGAAGCTGATCCAGGAGCGCGTCAGGGATACGGGGTGCCTTGCGTCGTCCCATCGGGAACCTCCTTCGGATCCACTATGGCCGCCCCCACACGAAATTCCTGACAGTCCCGACGCAGCTATCGGTGTTCTTCCACAGCCCCATCACAATCTGCGCTTCCCTCAACGAGTAGAAGACTTCCTGGCGCAGGCACTCGTCGCGCAGCTGCTCGGAGATCTCCGCCTCTTTGGACGCCAGCGCCAAGCTCTTGCCCTCGGCCGTCTGCACCTCGATCTAGCGCAGCTTCAGCACAACCTGCTCCGCGCTCGTCTTCTGACCTCGCCGCATGTCCCACTCCTTCGGTCCTGGCTGATCCTCTCAATGAGCCCGGCCCAAAGCCAGCCGGTCAGGCCATGGCGCGCTTGGTCGATGCCCTTCTCAGTCAGCTTGCACAACGCGTTCGGTACTCAAGGTTCGGGGCGATGTTCACGAGCGCATCCTCCGCTCACTTCTTGTAGAGCGGCGGAAATAATTCGGGAGCCGCACTAAACGAGAATATTGTGGAGGAACCCCGGTTCAACGCGAACTTGGAAGTCGCGGTTGATCGACTGCCACCGCCAGGCACTCCCGAAGGGCTTGCATGCGATCCTGTTGCTCGCCGGCATCACAGCCCCGCAATTGCCAGCACGCACCCGAGACCGCCATGGTCAAAACAATTTCGTGCTGGCAATTTTGTGCCGATCTGGCGAGCGGTTCGCCCAGACCGGGTGCATGCAACGCATCATAGTGCTGAAGCGTTGGGCATCTCGGAGACGGGCGGCCGTGAGGCAGCCGGAGGAACTGGTCGTATGCTGTACCTGATGCGTGATGCCTACGACCAGATGCTCTCTCCTATGCGGATGGCGGCAGAGATGGCCCGGACCGCGTGTGAGAACCCGTTCAGTCCCCTCGCTTACACGCCCAACGGCCGAGCCGTTGCGGCTTCCTGCGAGTTGTTCGAGCGGGCAACGCGCACCTATCACAAGCCGGACTTCAACCTCCCCACATGTGAACGAGTGGTGTGGGAGCGGCCGTTCTGCCGCGTGATCGCCTTCGGTGAGGCCTCGCAAGACGCGAGCAAGCCGAAACTTCTGCTGGTCGCCCCCCTCTCCGGGCACTACGCGACCCTGCTCCGCGGGACGGTGGCGGCCTTCCTCAACACGCATCAGGTGTTCATCACCGACTGGGCCGATGCCAAGAAGGTGCCGCTCTCCGCCGGACGCTTCGACCTCGACGATTACATCGATTACTGCACGGCCATTTTCGAGGCGCTCGGGCCCGACCTGCACGTCATGGCGGTGTGCCAGCCCTCAGTCCCGGTTCTGGCGGCTATAGCACGCATGGAAGACGAGGCTCACCCCATGGTGCCTCGCTCAGCCGTGCTGGTCGGCGGCCCCATCGATACCCGCCGCTCACCCACTGCGGTGAACAGGCTGCCGCAGGAGAAGCGGATCGGCTGGTTCAAGCAGCACTGCATTCACCCGGTCCCATGGACCCACCGAGGCCACGGCCGTGATGTCTACCCCGGCTTTCTCCAGTTGGCGGGCTTCATCAGCATGAACCTTGACCGCCACCACACGGCGCACTGGGACATGTTCAAGCATCTCGTGCAGGGCGACGGCGACTCGGCGGCCAAACATCGTGAGTTCTACGACGAGTACCTCGCCGTGATGGACCTCACAGCGGAATACTACCTTCAGACGGTCGAGACCGTGTTCATCGAGCACCTCCTGCCCAGGGGCGAAATGCGCCACCGGGGGAAGCCTGTCGATCTCACTGCGATCCGGCGCTGCGCGCTGATGGCGATCGAGGGCGAGAAGGACGACATCACCGGCATCGGCCAGACCCGAGCGGCCCTTGATCTTACCCTCAACCTCTCAGCCGAGAAGAAAGCCTACCTTCTCCAGATGGGGGCGGGTCACTACGGCATCTTCAACGGATCGCGGTTCCGAACCGAGATCGTGCCGGAGATCGTCGCGTTCACGGAGGCTCATGCCGAGCCAGCGATGGCTGCGCCACCGATCAGGCTCTCCCGTCTCGTTCCAGAAGTCGCTGAGCCTGACCTCTCCGTTCCGGTGGCGCTACTCACGCACGGTACGTGTCAGGCCAGCGAGGCCGCGCCCGCGTTGCGCCCGTAAACTCAGCCGACGCGTCCGACTGAGCTCGACAAGGCGTAAGTGCAGTCAATGGACCGTGTCGTAGCCTGACGGGACGAGTGTTGTCTCTCGCTCCGGGTCGGACGAGCCTCGCATCATGGCTCGTCTGGCGTACTGCTGGAGTTGCTGGAACCGCGTGTTCAGAGCTTCGCGCTGACGCTGCCGCTTCTGTCCAAGCTGGTTTAGAATCCGGTCTTTCTCGTCGTCAGAACCAGACCAGCCCTCTAGGCGCTCGCAGTCGACCTGGTAGATGAACTCGACGTCAGCCAAGGCAGCCAAGGTGGCCTGGAGTGAGCCTGTCAGGTCGTCGAGAGGGAGAGCTGCTACCCGCATCCCCAGCACCGGGTCGGCCCATTGCTCGGTTGGAAGATCGATCGGGTCGGACTCGTTCAGGTTCGTGATCTTGAGAAGGACGTTGGACGCGGCGACCAGATTGCCGGACGGATCTCGAAGCGGCGTCGGGTACGGCATGAACGGGATGCGTGTACCATCCGGCCGCTCCAACACGGCCTGCACCCCGCGAATGGGCTGCCCTGACTTAAGGGCTACGGCCATTGGGCACTCGTCGAGTGGCAGGAGCCTTCCGTCAGGCGTATAGATACGCCAGCACCCGCACCAGCGCGTCTTGCCGAGTTCGGGGCGGTAGCCCCAAAGGTCGRCCGCCGCATCGTTGTAGTAGGTCAGCCAGCCGTCGGCGTCGGTCGTGTAGACCGGTGACCTGAACTCCCGGAAGAGATCGGCACGCGGCGGCTCGTAGTTCCAGCCGCGGTCTGGGGCGCTGAATTCGAATTCTTCGTCGTCTGGAAACATACCGCGATCCCTCGACAAACGGGCGAGGAAATGCCCGTCTCAGCATTTCGGTCGCCCCCCTCTGTCGCGGGTGCCAGCAGGCCGATCCCACCGTTACGTCGGCGGTCGCGGCTCGTCAGTGACGCAGGATGCGTCGCACTCCAGATCGTCCAACGATACGAGATTGTGCCTCAGAGCTTCCGGGGGCGGTCGCTCCTCGACGCCATAACCGGCTCACGCCAGCCTGGGCTCTCCCGCATCGCCTCTTACGGACACCGCTTCTTTGCACAGGCAGGAATATTGTTCAAGAGCGGCCCGAATATGTAATTGCTGAGGCAAGATCAAATTCCTCTACGCTCCGTTGTCGAGCGCAATTTAATCGCAGGCTATGAAAGAAGAAAATTCGTCTCGAGTAGCGGGATTAACTTCAGACTGAGGTTGAAAGCCTTTCGATTGAGAGAGTGTTCGATGCAACGGCGCGCTGGCCGTTCCCGCCGAAGCGACCTGCCGACACGCTGTCGAGTGCTTCGGTGTAAGCCCACGCCAGCCGCTGCAGGAGCGGCGTGTGGGCTACCTCACGCCCATGCCGCAAGCCGAGACCAGCACTCTCGCCGCATCGAGCCTCAGGCCGACTTCATCCCCGGGCAAAACGCTCGCTCCACGAACGGTAGTTCCTTGGAACTCTATTCCGGGCGTGAGTGGCTGAAGTGGGCGCCAAGCCGAACGTCCGATCCGGCGCGCAGTGGCGATCAGGGGGTGACGCAATCTGGCCGAAAAGGCGCACATCCGCTTCAGAGACGATCCGCCTCAGAGCCGGACAGGCGCGCACACGCTTCATGATGTGGCGGGCCGCTTGTCGACGAGACTTTTTTCGAGTCGCTCCAGGTCGACCACCCTGCGCTCGTGCGTCCCAGATCCGATCTGCCCTGCCTCATCCCAGCCGCAGCTCGGAATTGGATCTGATGTCCCATCACGCCCGCCATCTCGGCCTCCGCTCTCACCCGGTGCTTGCCTGGGGTCGCCGCCATATGGCTCACGTCGACCTTCGTTCCGACGGCGCTCTCGCCGGGCTCAAGGAACTGCCGGGTGGCGTTCAGAGCTGCGTTTTCCATCATCAAGATCATGATCGGTGTGGCAAAGACGAGCGGCAGGATGGTGTCCTTGAACTGAATCGCCAGATGCGGGGTACGAACAAGCATGGCGAAGCTACCCTTGCGCCCAAGGAAATGTCTCGCATAGGCTCTCTCCTGATCAGCACCACTTTACCGGCTTGAACCGCAAAGCGCCTTGAGGGCTGTGCAGAGCTGCTGGCCGGCTTTGGCCGAAAGCAGCTGGTCCGTTTTATGACGACTAACACGCTAAAGCGGACACCTCACTTCCGAATCATGGCGGCCCTACGATGCTGGGCACCTTTCGCGTCCTACGCATCTTGGGCCAGTACCTGCCGCAAGGCGGCGATGAGGTCTCAAGGCTCCTCCAGACCCACGTTCAGCCGCGCAACTCGACCTTCGTAGCCACGTCGCACCCGCGATCGCGGCGGATAGGCCATCACAAGGCTGGGCGGCCCGCCCCAACTGACGTCCCAAGCGGTCAAGCAGCCTCTCCGGAGGCCGCTATCGTAATTTCTCCCTTCAGGCCCGGTATCGCTGCAACAGTCACCTCGAAAACGTTCGGAGGCTCATCATGAGATACGTCCTGCCGATGCTTGGTCTCCTCGCGGGCCTCGTCACATTCGTGCCGATTGAGGCGAATGCCGTTGTCTGTGCCCGAGGCGTGTACCGAGCCGGCTGCGTCGGGCCACGGGGCTCGGTCGCCGTGCGGCGCGGCGTTTATGGCCCGCGTCGGGTCGTCTACCGGCGTGGCCTTCGCCGCTGGTAGCGCGGTCTAAGCAGCGGTGATCTTCCAGGCCGCTTTGCGGCAGCGCGCCATGATGAAGGCATGACAACCATCGGATTGCCACGAAGCGGTCCGGCTGAGCAGGCCAGTCCCAGGAGGCAGGCATGGATGTCACCAGACGGATCTCCGCAGTGGGAGCCGCCACGATCCCTTTCATCGGCATCAGCCGGCCCTCGGCGTGGGCGCAAAGTACAGCTCAGGATGCGCCGATCATCAGCAACAACGCGGTGGCCGATCCGCTGGAGCTGGCGACGGACGCCTACATCTACGGTTACCCGCTCATCACCATGGAGATGACCCGGCGCGTGCTCACCAACGTCGCCGCGCCCGAGGGCAAGGGCGCTCCTCGAGCGCATGAAGCGGCTCGGCGTGATCGTCAGCGCCAACCCCTATTACGTGCGGGCGCTGGCCGACGCCTATTCGAAGGACGGCCTCGGTCCCGAGCGGGCCAACAATATGGTGYGCCTCGGAGACATCGAGCGCGCGGGCGTTTCCTTTTCGCTTCACTCCGACATGCCCATGGCGCCCGGTCAGCCGCTGTTCCTGATGCATTGCGCGGTGAACCGCACGACCGTGTCCGGGCGCATCGCGGCGCCGGATCAGCGCGCGAGCCGGCTCGGCGCCCTGAAGGGCGTGACCCTCAGCGCCGCCCACTCCTTGCGCATAGAAAACGACATGGGCAGCATCGTCCCAGGTAAGCTCGCCAATTTCAGCATCCTCGAAAATGACCCGCTGACTGTCGATCCGGCGAATATCAATAACATCCCTGTATCGGGAACTGTCTTCGAAGGTAAGGTCTTAGCTGTCGCGCGGTCCTGAGTGATGAGCAATCCCGACTACGAGCGTGTTTCGCTCATGTTGTCAGCATAACTACAGATTTTGTATTTGATATTGTGTATTGTTGTAGCATTTAACATGTCAAACAGAACTGGATCTCGGCGCAAAGCGAGCTGGCGAGTTTCTCGTGCCGTTCACGATCGGCGTTCAAAAGCCTCTATTGGTCCACGAGCCAGCCGGTTACGTTCGCAATGCCTCTAAGCGGGATTCGCCATGCTGCAGAATCAGCGTCCGCTTCCCACGAATGAGCCGACCCTCAACCCATCGAAAGTGAAGGTCTGTAGTTGGCGCGATTCAGACCCACGACCTCGACCATTGCTACGCCCACTTCGGAGCATTCGCCTGAATAGGCTGAATGACCGAGATGTGCGCTTTGCGGAACGTCCGTTTTTGGAGGACGCGTTGCGGTTTGACGAGGGCGCACAACGGCGGAAAACCGACGCGGAGCGGCAGGACCACTGGATATATCTCACTAGCCCAATGACTTAGGTGTTCGCGTTTTTGTTCGGACTGGCGCGCCATTCCCATTTCACTGCCAAGGTCATCCGATCAGACCTTGTACAGCAAGGTCGATCTTGCGGGTCTAAATGTGATCCGCCCTCGATTCCGCGGACACCTCTGATACGTCCTGGCTGCGCGGCGAGGTGTTGGAAGGAGAAGACGCGGCGTGAGTTCGCACGCGACGCCGTCGCCCTGCCGCAGTTCCGTTGAGTACTTGGCGGTGATCCTCCGCAGGCCGGCCCGTGCGTGGCTTCTGCGAAGGCAGCATCGGGGCGATCGGCTCTCACTGCGCGTCAGTCAATTCAAAGCGTCGCATCCCGACCACATGGAGTCGACCCCGCAACCTATGAACCCTTTGCAGAGACGCCCTAGCGTTCGTCCCGCATCAGCTCGCATCCTCGTCCGATCTGACCGCTGAGATCGCCCGGCTGCGGTGTGAGCTTGAGCGCAAGGATCGCGACGTACCAAAAAAGGCCATCAGCATCTTCGTTAAGCGGCTGCGAGCGGTCACAGGGCTCATTTGCCACGCGGATCGCGGCAGCCCGTACGCGGCAGAGGCCTACCGGAGGCAGCTTGCCAGCCTGGGGGCGACGCCCTCCATGAACCGACGGCCGCTGCTACGACTGTGAGAAGGTGCGTGCAGCCTGGAAGGCCGACCCGTGCTTCCGATTGACCACGTGTCATGGCGTTGATCTGTCGGCCCTCCAGGCTGCACCCAGGGCGTCACGAGACGTGACCTGATAGGAGCTTGAGGGAGTGCCGTCCCGTCACAGTCCTGTCCGCTCGCAGATCGCCTTCGGGTTCCATCGACCAGGAGGGCCTGTATGCACGCTATCGCGCCGGACGCCGTCGTCATCGGCGTCGACACGCACAAGGATGTCCACGTCGCCGTCGCGATCAACGGACTGGGCGCACGGCTTGCCACTGCATCCTTCCCGGTGACCAGCGCGGGTTATCGCGAGGTGGCCGCCTGGGCGGCGGAGCACGGTGTCGGGCATGCCTTCGGCATCGAGGGAACCGGCTCGTACGGTGCCGGCCTCACGCGGGCTCTGACCGCCCTGGGCTTGCGCGTCATCGACGTTGGTCGGGTCAACCGGCAGCTCCGTCGCCGCTATGGCAAGACTGTCACCGTCGATGCCGAGTCGGCCGCACGGGCCGTTTTGGCCGGTGAGGCTACCGACGAGCCCAAGCTCGGCGACGGGGCCGTCGAGATGATCCGTCACCTCAAGATCGCCCGCGACACCGCGCTCAAGGCGCGAACCCAGGCGAGGGTCACGCTCAAAACGCTGCTGGTCAATGCACCACAGGCGCTCCGCGAACGGTTCATCGGCATCACCGGCAAGATGACACTCATCCGCGCGATCGCCGCCTTGCGGCCGGGAGCGCCGGTGTCCATCACGGCGTCCGCCAAGCTGGCGCTCCGCGCGCTGGCCAATCGATGGCTGGTACTGGATGCCGCGATCAAGGAGCACGACGCCGTCCTCGAGCAGTGGGTGCGGACCCAGGCGCCAGCGTTGATGGATGCGCCTGGCGTGTCGACCGGTACCATTGCCGAGATGCGCGTCGTTCTGGGCGACAATCCCCAGCGGATCCGGTCGGAAGCCGCATTCGCGAAACTCTGCGGCGTGTGCCCGGTGCCGGCATCGAGCGGAAAGATCAGCCGCCATCGTCTGAACCGCGGTGGTAATCGCCGGGCAAACGCCGCCTTGTACCGCGTCGCTGTAGTCCGGATGCGGTATCATCGGCCAACTCGGGAATACATCCAGCGCCGAACTAACGAAGGCCAGTCGCCTCGCGAGATCCGCCGATGCGTGAAGCGCTACATCGCCCGAGAAATCGACCGGCATCGTTGTTCTGGGGGAGCTTCAGTGCGCGACGCAAAAACGGCTTGACCGGTATAGGAGCATCAATGCCCCAAGGGAGAGCTTCTTCCATAACCTCAAGGTCGCGTTCGTCCATCAGCGAAGATGGCGACCCGGGATGAGGCTCTCCGCGACCCGTTCACTGACATCGAGCGCTGCCACAATCGGCAGCGCATCCACTCGACGCTCGGCTATCTCAAGCCCAGGCAGGCCAAACAAAACACGAACCTGGCTCCCCGACTCTGCGAAATCAGGGGCGGATCCGTTGCCGCGCCCTGAATTCGAGGGACCTTCGGCAAACTCGGGACGGCCAGGGAACATCCCCGGCCTCTTCGCGATCTGCGGGAATTAGAGTCCGCTACCCGTGCCGGGGTAAGAGCGCACACCCCGCCGGCCGGCGTTCGTTCCGGCAAGGCTCGTTCCCATCGGAGCCGAGGTGCCGACATCCGATGCTGTTGCCGGTGTCCAACCGTCTTGGCGCCAAGCGGCCGCCTTCTGGTCCAAGTCGACTGAGCCGTGCTGCTCCAGGATGTCCATCACCATCGGTCCGCGTGACTCGTCCGCCCGGACTGTGACCAGCGTGCCACCGCGGCGCACGCCCTCGCCATAGGCATGAGCGTCTTTCTCGCTGACGCCCGCTCCTGTGAGGCCGCCAGCAAGTCCTCCAGCGGCTGCACCAACGCCTGCGCCGGTCAGTGTGGCAACGAGCCAACCGGCGGCGACAACCGGTCCAACCCCAGGGATCGCTATCAAGCCGAGACCGGCCAGCAATCCGGCTGCGCCGCCCACCACGGTGCCGAGCGTAGCCCCCGCGCCAGTGCCGTCCTTAGCCTTCTCCTTCGTGTCGGCGCTCACATGGTCGCCGTGACGCGCGATCATGCCGGCGTGTCGATCATTTTCGTTGTTGCTGACGATGCTGATGTCGCCGTGTGGGATCCCGCCGGCTTCAAGCTTCCCGACAGCGATGCTCGCGTCCTCGTAGCGGTCGAATAGTGCCGTGATGGTCTGCTGAGTCATGATGTATATCCTTAAGGTAAAATTATAATATCACTGCGCTGCGACATTGCCTTTGAAATCGAGACCCACGGCGACGGACTTCCCACCGCGCATGGCCGTGCCGCGCCAAATGCCCTGATCGTCCTTCTTGAGGTCTTTGGCGTCCTTGAAGCCGGCCTTGTCGAGACGTGACCGGGCTTCTCCCTCCGTGAAGCTGTTGGCACCCTTCTCGAGCTTGACGTTCGCGAGGGCGCCAGTAGCGTTGCCGTCCGGGCCAAGCTTATCAGTGTTCGGGC
Organism: Methylobacterium sp. P5_C11; assembly: GCF_054049775.1. Lineage (NCBI taxonomy): Bacteria > Pseudomonadati > Pseudomonadota > Alphaproteobacteria > Hyphomicrobiales > Methylobacteriaceae > Methylobacterium > Methylobacterium sp. P5_C11. The sequence continues at coordinate 25,428 of NZ_JBFULS010000048.1, forward strand.
GCGTAACGCTTTCCTGGCCGCCGGATTGCTGGCTCGTCTTCGCATCTGAAGGAGCCGGTGAGCCGGTCGTTGTAGTCTGAGCGTAAGCACTTGACCCAAGCAGGGTCACAAGCAGAGCGACGGTGACGGGGGTACGCATGGCAAGCTCCGAATTTGTCTGGACCCAAGCAATCCCTTGAGGCAACCATCCGTTCCAGTTTTAATAAAAGATCCTTTTCTGGCAAAATAATCCCGGATCTCTGAATCGCTTAGTCGATGGATCAAGCCTGATCCCGGCACAACGCCGCGACGTTCAATCGTTATTCAAAAATCGGAATGATCCGGCGAGATGAGGCCATGCGGACCATCCATCTCCCGTCCGGACGGATGATCAAAGTCCGCACTCCGTCGCCGGCCTCAAGACCGCTGGGGATAGGTTGAGGCAGTCCGTGCACGCTGAGAGTTATGTGTGGGCCACTTGAAGTGCTTCTGTTCCCGGCCCCCGCGCACAGTCGCAGATAATTTGCATCGCTTTCCCCTGCTCCCGCGTTCTACTCCTGAGTGGATCGATATTCGGTACACTTTCACACCTTGAGGAGGCGCGAATGATGCGCGGCGGATTGCTGTGGCTTCTAGGGATACCCCTGCCAATTATCCTGTTGTTGTGGTTCTTTGGCGTATTCCACTAGGCTTTGTAGATCCTAATCATGCCCTACACAGTCGAGATCACGACGCCGGCGGCGCAGATCGACGGCGAAGATCAGCCAGCGAGGTTGTATCAGCTGTCAGATCCGTTCAGCACGTTGGCCGAAGCCAAGGACGCCGCGGTCGGGCACATAGCTGGCCTCGGGCTCGATCCAGCCTGTGTCCTCTATAACGTGTTCGACCGCGAGGGTTTCACGGTTGCATCCAGTGCCGAACAGTTGGCGGAGACCGAGTGACGCGAAATCCGTGGGCCAGGGCTCCGCGGTGTCCGGTTTTCCGGCTGCGTCGACCCTCACGCGACGGTCCGGCCTCGGCTTCACGGACGGCATGCAAGGATATGACGCGCAGGACGCGACGTGTCCTTCCGGACCAGTGCCATGTGGCGTTGTGAGCGCCGCGGCTGCATCAGCAGAAGGTTTCGATTGAGCCGTTGCGGGCGCAGTCGTCGCCCGTGCCGCGATGGCCAGTAGGAAGTGGGGGGGCGGCGCCCTGCCGCCCGTCCCGGTTAAGGACGGCCCGCCACGTCGGATAAGGCAACGGACCATCAGCCATGGCAGCGCAAGCATGCGCGCTCGAGCGCAGGTCGATGCAGCAACTTCGACGGAACGAGTATACTGATGGCTGGCGATCCGACGCGCGAAGTAAAGGTGAATGGAACGTAGCGCTTGATCACCCTCGCTGACGCGCGCGGTTTGTACACGATGGAGCAGAAGCGTTGCCCATCCTGTCACGGCCGAGTGAACCTTACAGGGAACCGTCGGCGCGGGCAGTCTGAAGATTCAGCACCGTCGATCCCACACCGGCTGCTTGCTCAAGCTTGAAACCTATAGCGGAACTCCATCACCGCATCCGCAGGCGCTTGCCTGAGGGCCGGTTCGATACCGCCGTCTCAGCGCGGCACCTCGTTCACCGGCTCAGGCCGCAGGCAGGCTCGCGGCCCCGACACAGTCGTTCACTTTTCGTACTGCTGTGGCGATGGTGCGGCAGCAGTTGGACGAAGGCTCAGCTATGGTTCGAGCGTCCTTGGGGCGCCGGCCATGCTCAACCACTCCATCGTTCTTCGTGGCGCCTCGATCGTGCTCGTGCTCGCCGGCCTACTGGCGCTTGCGGACGGCATAGCCAGGACAGAGCTTGCACGGGCCGTGGATGCCTCACAGGGTGACAGCGCTCATTTGATCGTGCACGTCGCCGGCGCTGGGGGATGACCAGCCACATTGCGCCCCTGTGCCCATCCCCGTTCCGGCGGGGGTGGATCCCGGCCAGGGGGCCGAAATGCTGACCCTCAGGCGCGTGGATTTGCGACAGATCTTCCGGGGCCTTGCGTCGCACCAGCTTGTTTACCGGGCCAGGACGGTAGGGCCGCCTGAATCCTATCCGCCTCCCGCCTCGAATCGGGCCCTCGCAAGCCCACGCGATCATGATGCTCGGCAGGCCATTGGTGCTGGCCGGATCCGGCCGAAAGCAGCAGGTCCGCTTCCGAGTAGGTTCGCCGAAAAAGCGGACGGCCTCCCATCGAACCAAGTCAGTCGCACGGATAGCCATCAGTGATTCCCTGAAGCAGACCTTCGTCCGTAACCGGGGGAGGGACTGACCATGGGTCTACACCGACGCTATTTGCCCGCATGTTCGTTGCCGCGATGCGCGGCGACGAACATGGCGACTGCCGACCGGCAATAGGCTTCGATTTCAGTGTTGTCCTCTGCTCTGGCCTCATCGAAGCGTGCGATGATCAAGAGGTCGGATCCTTTAATGAGCGCGGCAAACAAACGGGCGGACTGGAAAGGATCGGGCACTTTCAAAAGCGCCTTCGCATGCATCTGACGCAGCAGGGCCTCGATTTGAGCCATGACATGAACGGATCCGGCGTCGTAGAAAATTTTACTTAGCGATTTTTGGTTTGTCTTGTCGGTCATGATCATGGCTTCGACGCTGCGGACGTCTGTGCTCAGCAGCGTGCGAAGCAGGGATGATCCCACCACCATGAGCTGATCTTCAGCCGAGCCGTCGACGCCTTCAAAAAGGGCTACCGGTGCTAACTGATGGCAGTTCGCCGCGACGGATGCGCTGAACAGTGCCTCCTTGTTCTCGAAATGCCGATAGATGCTGAGCTTAGATATTTTCGCTCGCCGAGCGACCTTGTCCAAAGTCGTCGCTTGAAAACCTAACTCCTTAAAGAGTTCGCCCGCGGCGTCGATGATCGTTTGGCCAAGCGTCTCGTTGGCGGGGCGGCCGCGACGGCCTTGGCTTTTACCGGTCACCTTATTTTCAGTCCTTGACGGTATCTTAATTATCGAATTACGATACCACGCGGTTTCCGAAATGGGCAAGCCACTCCATCCGCAACCCGGAGCCCAACTCATGGATGATGTCATCATCATCGGCGGCAACTTTGCCGGCCTTGCAGCCGCCCTGCAGGTCGGCCGTGCTTGTCGTAAGGTCGCCGTTCTCGATACCGGCCTGCCGCGCAACCGCTTCGCTGGCCACTCGCATGGCCTGCTCGGCCACGATCACAAGCCACCGTTGGACATCTTGGCCGAGGCGCGGCAGCAGCTGACGCGTTATCCTACGATCAGGCTGGTCAACGCTCGGGCCGACAGCGTCACCGGCGCCATCGACGATTTCTCTGTGGACACCGGCGACGGCGAGACCTTGAGGGCGCGCCGCCTGATCCTCAGCTACGGCGTCGTCGACCAGATGCCCAATGTCCCGGGATTTGCCGAAAACTGGGGCACGTCCATCGTGCCCTGCCCCTAGTGCGACGGCTTCGAAGCTGCCGGCCAGCATTGGGGTCTCGTCTGGTCCGGCCGGCAGTCGCACAATCAAGCCCGGCTGTTCCACGATTGGACCGATAGATTGACGGTCTTCGCCGATGGCCACGACATTCCACCAGATATTCGGGCCGATCTGGAGCGGCGCAACGTCCCCGTCGTCGACGGCCGGATCACGCAGGTCGCCAATGCCGGGGGCCATAGCGCGCTTGTCAGCCTCGATCACCGCAGTGTCGCGGTCGACATCCTGTTCGCGCATCCCCGCAACAAGCCGTCCGCAACCCTCCATGAAACGCTGGGCCTCGCCACGGCTGAAACGCCTCTGGGCCTTGCCCTCAAGGTCGACGAGCGCCGCGAGACCAGCATGCCCGGCATCTATGCCGCCGGCGACCTCACCACTCCCGGCATGCCCTCGGTCACCCAGGCATCCTCGCAAGGTGCGATGGCGGGGATCTTCGCCCAGCAGTCGATGCTGGTTTGACGGCACCGATTGGAGAATGAGCATGACCATCGAACAGGACAGCGCGGGTGTGCGCTTCCCTCCGCCCCTCATCTATCTGGGAGCGCTGCTGTTGGGGCTGACGACCGAGCGGTTCGTCACCCTTCGCTCGTTCGGCATCGACGGGCGGGTGCTGGTCGCGACGGGCGGGCTGCTGTTCGTCGCCGGCGTTGCCATGATGCTCGCTGCGGCGGGGCTGTTCCGGCGGCTAGGCACCAACGTGCGGCCGTCGCAGCCAACGGCCCTCATTGCAACGACCGGTCCCTATCGGTGGACCCGTAATCCCATGTATCTCGGCATGGCGCTAATCTATGCCGGCCTTGCCATCAGCCTCGACGGGCCGGTCGCCTTGGCCCTGCTCCCGTTGGTGCTGATCGCGATCCAGACGCAGGTGATCGCCCGCGAGGAGCGTTATCTCGAAGCGAAGTTCGGCGACGACTACCGCCGCTACAGGGCCGCGGTTCGCCGCTGGCTATGACGATCCCGCCGCTGCCGACTGCATGGCCGCGAAACCAGCGGGCTCAGCATGGCTGCGGTGCAAAGATCAAACGTCTCCCATACCGGCAGCTATCAACTTTCGAAGCTCCGAAGCTGACTGGCGGAAATCCACCCTTAGGGCCTGTTGTCGCCTGAACGGTTTGGTGAGGCTCGCGTTTTACTCTCTCCAAGATAAGAAGGATGATGCTGAGCGACGCGCAATGGTCTGAGCTGGAGCCCCTGGTCGAGGCATGCCGGCCGAAGGCCAAGACGTCACCGCAGGACCTGCAACGCACGCTCTCGGCCATTCTCTGGCGGCATCAGAACAGGGCCAAATGGCGGGCCATTCCGGAGGATCTGGGTCCCTGGTGGCGGGCCGCACAGATCTTCATCCGCTGGTCTCGTGCTGGCGCCTGGGAACGGCTCCTCAGCCTCGTGCAGGAGCGTGGGGTTCAACTCGGCATGGTGTTCCTCGACGGCACGAACATTCACGCGCACCCGACGGCGGCCGGTGCCGCCAAAAGTGGGGATCTGGGGCCGAGCGAGACACTCGTGAGGCTGTTGGCCGCTCGCGTGGCGGCTATGGCACCAAGGCTTGCGTGATCGCCGACGGGCAAGGCCGCGCCATCGCCTTCCGGCTGGCACCGGGGCAGGCCCATGAACTGCCCCATGCGGTTCCACTGCTCGACCAACTGCCCGGCGGTGCCCAAGTGGGTCGTCGGAGACCGCGGCTACACCGGTCACGCCTTCCGCGAGCACATCTGGGACATGGGTGCGCGTCCCGCGATCCCGCCTCAGCGCCACGAGGCCCCCGCCGCCTTCCCGGACTGGATCTACAATAACCGCAATCAGGTCGAGCGCCTCTGGGCCAGGCTCGAGGAATGGCGTGCCATCGCAACCCGCTACGAGAAAACCACCGCCAGCTTCATAGGCGTCCTTTCCCGCGCTGCAGCCCTCGACTGGCTCAAGCAATGACACGCCCTGGCGGCTTCCAAGTCGGGATCGCTCGCGGAGGCACCGACTAAGTCATTCATGCCGCGACGCCCTCCTCGCTCGCCGGGAGGGGCGCGACGCCGAGCCGCTGAACCCGACTAAAGCCCTGGCCGTTGATGCCGCGATGTTCGATCCGATGATCCCGCTGATCTCGGCCTCAGCGTTCGTCGGCGTGGGCTGGCTGATCATCTACGCCGGGCGGCAGTACGATGACGCAATCCGGCACACGTTGACCGTCTTCGCGCTGGTGATGGGACTGCTGGTCCTGATCGGCGTGACCGCGAAGCTTCAATCCATGATGGGCGTCGGTCGCATGTCGCATCGGATCGAGGCTCGTTCGCAGGTCGATTCAGCAGAACCGGTCCGCTTGGTGCGGAAGCCCCATGCTGGATTGAACCCCTAAAAGCGTCCGGGTCATCTGCGATCCTCCGAGTTCATCCGGATCCCGGACGCCCGGTCGGCGGATCGCACCGTGCGGAGCGGGACGCCGAACAGGGACGAGCCAGTGGAGAAGTGCGTCGTCCAGCCATGCGCCTCGGGATCGCCTTTCCTTGGTGCATCCACGARGACCATCTTGATGCCGTATCGCTCCATCTCGCGGCAGCGGCCGATTTGGCGGCGGTGACCCGTCGCCTCGACGATGGCCCGTTCCCGAGCGTCGTCGACCTCAGGCTCGGCGGCAGGAGTTGCGGTCTGCTCGATCATTTCAGGCATCCTCTTCGGTGCTCGGCGCAAAGCCTGGAAATTCGTCATCCCGGGCGTCCGCGAACGCGGCTGTCCGATCGAGAGCGTCCATGTGGCCCTCGAGCGCACGGTGGGCCTTCTCGGCCAGCCCCTCGCGAAAGGTGCGCAGCGCTTGACTACCCTTGGGTGCCATCACCGTGTCGCTTAACGGAACTCTCTCGGGGCGGGGCTGGTCGGGCAACCCGACCCAGCCCCCGCCGCTGACCACCCCGCCCGCGTCGGCGCTGGCGACCGCGCGCCGTCACGCCTCGCGGACGCCGGGCTTCTTGCCCGCCTCGAAGATGAACTCGACGCCGGCCTCCTCCAGGGCACGGCGCACGGCCAGGAGTGTCTCGGAGCGCGATCGGACTGCGGAGGCGGGATCCTCCATCCGGTTGAGCGTGGAAACCGAGACGTTGGCCAGCGCGGCCAACTCGTCCTTCGACAGGCCAGTCAGGGCTCGTGCCGCCCGGATCTGCCCGGGGGTGAGAAGCTCCTCGCCGTGGAACGGCTTGGGCGCGGCGGTCGCCACCGCTGCATCGGTCGCGGAGGACGGGGCACCGTAGCGGGTACGGCCCGCCACCTTGAGGCAGACGCCGACCCACTCGCGCACCGCCCCGTCGCGGTTCAGGACCGGCGCGCCGCGGGCGTTGAACCAGCGGTAGATGCCGTCCGCGCAGAGCACGCGGTAATCCGTATTGTAGGGCTCGGTGTGCTCGACCGCCGTCGTCCAGGCCGCGAGGGTGCGGGCGCGATCGTCGGGGTGAATGGCATCCAGCCAGCCCAGGCCCTTCATCTGCGCGTGGGTCTGGCCGGTCAGCGCCATCCACTGCGGCATCTCGCTGGGCTCGCCGTTGGCCTTGTTGACCCAGAAGACCGAGGCCGTAGCGGCGATGAGGGCGTTCAGCCGGTCGTGGCGCTGCATGAGCGCGGTCATGGTGTCGTGCTGCACGGTCACGTCGAACACGACGCCCACGCCCTGACTCGGGAGACCGTCCGACCCGAGGACGACCTCGGCATGGTGCAGCACCCAGCGCTGGGTCCGGTCCGGCCGGACGATGCGGAACTCGCGGCTGATCGGCTGACCGGAGCGCAGCACCGCGATCTGGTCGCCGTGCGCAGCCTGATCTTCGGGGTGGATCATGTCGAGGCCGAAGCCGAACGTCATGTCGGAGGCTGGGTCCAGGCCCAGGATGCGATAGAGGCCCGGCGAAGCCTCCAGCCGTTCCGAGCGCAGGTCGGCCGACCAGAATCCGACCTTGCCGGTGTCCTCGATCAGCTTGAGGAAGTGGCGTGAGGAGATCGGGCGCGGCGCCGCGCCGGCCTCGGCGGAGCCCTGGCGCCGCATCAGAGTCCGTGTGGGCATCGTCTCTCCGTCCGTCACCAGCCCCGCAGGTCGTGGATATCTTCATGCCATGGCCACGGTGTCCGGATCGTTAAAAAGGCACGCATCGGGTCACACGGAGCCGATACCGGAAGGTTTTCGCTCGCGGAATAGGAGGTAAGGGCGAAAGGGCGGCGCACGAACAGCATCGCGGCCGTGCCGAGACCAAGTTCATATCTCGGCAACGAATGGCCTGAGCTCAGTTAGTGACGATGGTCGCCGATGGAAGAAAAACCGCCATCCAGACCCGGCACGCCGGCAAGGCTCCGAAAAGACAGAAAATCAGTCCGACAAACCGGCGAATACGCGCGTGTTTCATGGACCGCTTTGAGGCTCTGGCAGCGTGGGAATTTTATATTCACAGAAAGAGCGGCGAAGGCTCCCTTCAGCATTGGGATATCACATGCTCATTCGAAGTATTGATCTCGGGGTCGGGCTCGACGCGCTCGATCCCGTGCGGGCATCGGTCGCGTGCGGCTCCGACGGCCAGGTGGCGTCCGCCCATGGCGGCCCGCGGAAGGACGGATCGAGGCGACCTTCGGGCTTGCGATCGACGATGCGGGCGCGTTCCCGCGCATGCCCCGCCGCACGTCCGGGATCGCCCGATCGCGGCGCGCCGCCGATGGCCGCGTAGAGGTGGACCGCCATGAGCGAGATCATCCTGCCGGCTGAGGCCGACGACAGCGCACTCGTTCAGGACGAGGACGCCCGCCAGCGCGCGGCGACGCGCGCGGCGATGCTCGCCGAGACGCTCCAGCTCGGCAGATACTCGGCGGTGACCCAGGCCGCCGTCGTGCTGGCGCTGGCCGTTATCTTCTGGGACATCGTTCCGCACGCCTACCTCGCCGGCCTCGCCGCGGCGGTGACCGCCCTCTGCATGGCAGCCATGGTTGCCTTGCGGCGCTACCGCGGCCGGCTCGGCGACGGTGCGCGCGCCCGGGAAGCCTTCTTCGTCCTTCACGCGCTCGCGCTCGGGCGCGGCCTCGCCTGGGCGAGCATGCCGGCGGTCCTGCTGCCGACCCTCGACAACGCCTATCGGATCGTGGTCGGCGCGGTCTGCGCCGCCCTGATCTCGCATGCCTACGTCGCGGGCTCGATCTTTTCCCTGGCGGTGCTTGCGGTGGCGCCCGTCGTGGTCGGCACGTTCGTCGGGCTCGCCGGCTGCGAGGGTCCGGTCGGGCCGTATGTCGGGGTCCTTCTGGCGATCTATGCGGCCTTCGTGTTCGTCAGCGCACGCCGGATGTGCCGGCACGCCTACCAGCGCATCCGCGACCGGGTCATGGTGCAGACGCAGAGCGAGACCATCGGGTTCCTCCTCAAGGACTTCGCCGAAGGCACGAGCGACTGGCTGTGGGAGACCGACACGGCCGGTCGGCTCCGACAGGCCCGCACGGCGGTCGCCGCCCTGCTCGGCGTCGACGCCGCCGGCCTGCGCCACAGGACGCTGCCGGCCCTTCTGCGGACGTTCGCCCATCCGGACGGCGGCGATGCGGACGCCGCGGCGGTCGCCGCCGCCATGGAGGCGCGCGCGCCCTTCCGCGACCGGACCGTCCGCCTGCAGACGGCCGATGGCACGCGGTGGCTCACGCTCAACGGCAAGCCCGTCCGCGACGCGCAGGGGGCCTTCACCGGCTACCGCGGCGTGGGCTCGGACGCCACCGAGAGCCGGGAGGCGCAGGCCCGCATCGCGTTCCTCGCGGGGCACGACAACCTGACGGGATTGCCCAACCGCGGCGGCTTCCAGGAGGCGCTGGTCGCCCTGTGCCGCGATATCCGCACCACGGCCGAGCGCCGGAGCGCCCTGTTCTACCTGGACCTCGACGGCTTCAAGGCCGTCAACGACACCCGCGGCCACCTGGTCGGGGACCGGCTCCTGCAGGAGGTCGCCGTGCGCCTGCGCGCGATCGGAGAACCGCACGGCGTCTTCCGGCTCGGCGGCGACGAGTTCGCGGTGGTCGTGCGTGACGTCGGACGCGTCGAGGCCGAGGATCTGGCCTCGCGCATCGTGGCCGCGCTGTGTCGCCCGTTCCGGATCGACGAGGCCCAGCTTGAGGTCGGGGTCAGCGTCGGCATCGCCTACGTGCCGGAGGATGCCATCGAGCCGACGACTCTGCTCATGCGCGCCGACCTCGCCCTCTACGCCGCCAAGGCCGATGGCAAGGGCCGCTGGCGCACCTTCGACCCCTCGCTGGAGGCGCGGGTCGTCCGCCAACGCCAGCTCGATCTCGACATGCGCGCCGCCCTGGCGGCGGACGAGATGGAGCTGCACTACCAGCCCCTCGTCGACATGCGGAGCGGCCGGGTCACCGGATTCGAGGCGCTCCTGCGCTGGAACACGGCCGGGCATGGCTGGATCTCGCCGGGCGAGATCATCCCCATCGCCGAGGCCACGGGCTTCATCGTCGAGATCGGCCGCTGGGCGTTGCGCCGCGCCTGCACGGACGCCCGCACCTGGCCCGACCTGCACGTCGCGGTGAACATCTCCTCCATCCATGTGCGCATGCCGAGCTTCCACGCGGAGGTGGCCGCCGTCCTCCGCGAGACCGGCCTCGCCCCGGAGCGGCTGGAGATCGAGATCACCGAGTCGGTGCTGCTCGACCACGGGCCGGAGGTGCTGGAGAACCTGAAGCGTCTGCGCGCGACGGGCGTCCGCATCGCGCTGGACGACTTCGGCACCGGCTATTCCAGCCTGAGCTACCTGACCGAGTTCCCGTTCGACAAGGTGAAGGTCGACCGCTCGTTCGTGCGCGACCTGCAGGGGCGCCCCGAGAAGATCGCGGTCGTCGAGGCCATCGCCCGGATGGCGCGTGCCCTGTCGATGAACGTGACGGTGGAGGGGGTCGAGACGCGCCAGCAACTCGACGTCCTCAGGGACAAGCGATGCGACATCGCGCAGGGCTTCCTCTACAGCCCTGCGCGTCCGGCCTCCGAGGTCGCGGCCCTCATTCGGCGGATCGAAGGTGCGGCTCCGGCGCCTTGCGCCAGCGGGGACCATCCGAAGGGCGACCCGGTCGCGACGGGGTTCGCTCCGGCGGCCGAGGCGATGCCGGCATCCGCCCCGCGCCCGGTCCTGTCGCTGGTTCGCGCTTCATGACCGGCAGGGTGCACGCAACGCTGCGACGGCCGGAAGACAGACACCAGATCGTGTGAGGCCGGCTTGGCGGCGGCATCGCAGGACGCATCCGTGAGATCGGTGCGGTGGCCGCAACTCTCGAGCCGCACTGCGCCCCCGCACAGGAGATCGTGCGCAGGGGTCGCACAACGCCTCTCGAGCCGTGAGCGGCACGCGCGAAGTGACCTCGACCATCGACAGCGCGGCGTCAGTCTCTGAGGAGACCGGCGCGGTGGCAGGCCGAGACTTGGCGTCCGCCCCCGGACCCCGCTCCAGCCCGAGCGGCTCGGAAGCGAGAGGGCCGTTTTCCACGCCCCGGTGCGGGCGGCCGGAAGCGGGGTGATGCAGGATATCGTCAACGCCGGCGACCCGGCGATCGAAACCGTGACCGGCGCCGTCGACGCCGGCGCGGACAGGGCCTCCCCGGTCGCCGGCAGGCCGCGGGCTTCGGCCGACGGGCTCAAGCGCGTTCCGGATTCCTTGGACGAGAGGCCGGCGGCCGAACCGGAATCGCTGGCGCGGGTGGAGCGGAACGTCGCCGAAGTATCGCCCCGGCTGCATGCGGAGCGGGGCGCCGAGCCGACCGTTCGGCGGTGGACCGGCGGACGCCGAGACCCGCCTCCGAAGGGAGCGGCGAGGACCGCCGAAGCATCCTCGTCGCCCCTCCCATCGGGGTGTCTCAGGCTGCGGGGATCAACGCGATGCCCGGTCGTGCCGCCCGCGACGCCTCTGCATCCGCGATCAGGTTCTCGACCGACTGAACGAAGCGCTGGATCGACATCTCCGCCGCGCGACGGCCCGGGTCGTCAGGCGGAAGGGCGTCCGCCACGGAGGCGAAGGCCACGGACAGTGCGCGAAGCGACGTGTGCAGCGACTGCCGTAGAACCTCGATCTGATGCACACGCGGGCCTGGATCGGCGCCCGCTGCGATGCAGGCCTCAAGCTCCGCGATCAGGCGACGACTGGCAGCACCGTCGAGCCGTACGGGAAGGGCGTGGATGGCGGCCATGATCGTTTCTTCCGCTCTGATGGTCGGATGACGAAAGGATTTGCGGTGTCCCAGCGTGAGGCGCGGCCGCAGCCGCGATCCCGCGGCGCCGATCAGCGTGCGAGAACGCGGGCCGCGCCTTTGGTGGTCTCGACCGCCTGGGACACGCTGCCGACCGCCTGCGAGATCGCGCCGATGTTCTGAGCGATCGCACCGACTGCCCCGGCCGCGTCCTGCATGTTGGCCGACATGTCCTGGGTGACCACGCTCTGCTCCTCGACCGCGGCGGCCGTGCGCACCACGCAGTCGCGCATCGTCTCGACCGAGGCCAGAATGGTCTGCGGGGATCCGACCACCTGGGTGGAAACGGCTTGCACGTTGCCGATCTCGCCGGCGATCTGGTCGGTGGCGCGCGAGGCCTGATTGGCGAGGTTCTTCACCTCCTGGGCCACGACCGCGAAGCCGCGGCCGGCCTCTCCGGCCCGCGCGGACTCGATCGTCGCGTTCAGCGCCAGCAGGTTGATCTGGCTGGCGATGTTCTGGATCAGGCCGACGATGCCGCTCATGGCCGTCGCCGTGTCGCTCAGCTTCTGCGTCAGCGCGCCGGCCGCCTGGGTCTGATGGTGCGCCGCGTCGCTGGTCGCGCGCGCCTTGCTCATGCTGGCCGCGATCTCGTTGACCGAGCGGGCAAGCTCCTCGGCGGCAGCGGCCACGGACTGGACGCTGTCGGACGTCTTGCCGGCCGCGATCCGCGCTTCCTCGGATTCCCGGTTCGAGCGTCCCACCGCGCGATCGACTTCGGCGAAATTCTCGTCGATGAGGACCTTCAGTTCCGTGAGTCGCATCACGTCGGCGGTGACGTCTGTCGCGAACTTGACGATCTTCGCCACCTTGCCGTGGCGGTCGAGGATCGGGTTGTACGAGCCCTCGATCCAGACCGGCCGACCATCGCGCGCCAGCCGCTTGAACTGCGCGGCCTGGTATTCCCCCCTCCGAAGCCGATCCCAGAAGTCGCTGTACTCGCGGCCTGCCCGGCTCTCGGGCTCGACGAAGATGCTGTGGTTCCGGCCCCGGACCTCGTCGAGGCTGTAGCCCATCAGGGCGAGGAAGTTGTGATTGGCGGTGACGATGGTGCCGTCGGGCTGGAACTCGATGACCGCCTGAGAGCGGCTGATCGCGGCGATCTGCGCCGAGTAGTCGAGGTTGAGCAGCCGCTCCTGCGAGTCGGCCCATTCCACCACGAAGCCGATGCGACGCCCGGCGGCCGTGAGCGGCGTCACGAGCAGGTCGAACACGCGCTTGCCGACGCGGATCGTCGCCTCGTGCGGCGTGTCGAGCGTCGCCAGCATCCGGCGCTGATGGGATGGATCCTTGTGGAAGATATCGATGTTGCTGCCGACCAGCTTGGCCGCGTCGAAGCGGAGCAGCTCGGCTTTCAGGTCGCCCTCAGCCTCCTGCATGAACTGCGTCAGAGCCGGGTTCATGTACGTGATGTTCATGCCCGCGTCGGCGATCATCACGTTGGTGCGCAGCGCAGCCAAGGCAGCGATCTCGCTGGCGCCGCCGGCCGGCGTGATCTTCCGCATCCAATTCATCACACCCTCCAAAACACCGAACGTCATCGATGAATTCTGATTGAGCCTGCCAAATGCTATGATTTTGCAATCAGATCAGTCTGCGAAGACTTAATTCGTAAGTTCCTAATGGCTCCTGAACTTGGAGGGCCACACGCGAAAAATCGGTGATATATTTCCTGTCATGCCCTTTAAGTGGGGGTTAATGGATGCTGAATATTCCTCGGGCTGCCGAGGAGCGGGCCATGACTCTGAAAGATCTCGTCCGGTACATCGCCGCCCCGCTCGACGTGGGCGTTCTGGTCACCGATGCGGAACTCGACAGACCTGGACCGACCATCCTGTACGCGAACGACGCGTTTCTTAAGATGAGCGGCTATGGGGCGGACGATGTGCTGGGTCGGTCGCCTCGGATGCTGCAGGGTTCGGGCACGAGCCGGGAGGGCACGCGGCAGGTCCAGCGTGCGTTGCGGAGCGAGGGCCGCTTCCTGGGACGCCTGCAGAACTACCGCAGGACCGGCGAAGCCTACCTGTGCGAGATCGACATCCGCCCGTTCTACGCACTGGATGGGCGTCTGGAGGCGTTCATCGCCTTCGAGCGAGAGGTCGTCCGCAGGCGGGGCAGGCCCGCGGGCGGCGGGACCGGCCGCTACAGGGCGGTCGCGGGACAGGACCTCGGTGCCGTCTCGCTGTTTGATGCGCCGATCTTTGGCTGACCGGACCTCGCCTGCGTCCCGCTCCGCGCCACGGCTGCACGGCGCGTCGGCGCGGGCAGACACCGGCGCGTGAGGACGGTGCCAGGGTTTAAACAGGACGCCCCCGATCGGGCCGGTTGCGAGAGCGGAATGGTACCCGTCCGGCATGCGGCCCCAACCGCCCGCGTCAGCAGGGATGCCGGCAGGGGAGAGAAGGTCGCATGGGACGCGCCGCATCCGAGGTGTCGGCGCCGGCGCCCACATGACTGCCGTCAGCCCGCGAGCCGCCTAACCTCCCAGTCCGACAGGTCGGAGGAGAGGCGGCAGGATCCGGTCCGATGGTCAGGGACTCCAGGCACATCCACTCGGACGCGCACGGACCGTCCCAAGTCATGTTCGGAAATGCCGGTCGGAGGCGTCGAGCGTCTCAGTCGCGTGGTGTGGCGACGGTCCGCTTCGGAGAGGCCAATGCACTGAAACAGCGTTCATCGGACCTGCTCGCGGCCCGAATTGGGCGCTGTGCCTCACCGTGAAGGCGATCCGGTCCGGCGCCTGTCAACGATCGATATGAGCGCCCCTGGCGGACCCGGACGCGAATTGCACGGAGGCAGCTCCGATCCCCCCTCTCGGTTTCACCAGGCGCCTCGATTGTTGACAACCACGCGATTTTCACCGGGAATTCAACCTACGTTTGCAGTCACAGTGGATCTCAATCATTTGACGAATGAGCACGCGTTCCGAGGCCGGTGACTGAACGACAATTTAATCAGTCACAGATTGTTCGATCTGAATACTGCATTTTTTGGTTGCAAAAGCCTTCTAATCGGCCACAAGCGGCCGGCACACGGTCGAAATGAGCGTATATCGTCCATTTTTTGCGGGCAATTTATTGCGAAGCGACCGGATTTCGACGATGCGGGTAATCAGTCGTAGCGGAACAGCGACTTAGAAATAGATTTGTCTAACCCGCCTGACGCGCCCGATAATCTTTAACTGGGCTGCATTCGGCTCCTCTTCATCATGCCGGTACCCAGTCATGAAGCTCAACGTCGCCGCCAAGATTCAGGCCATCACGATCGTCGCACTCATCGGTCTCGCCGCCCTCGTCGGATTGGCTGCCCACGGGCTGTACGGCGCTGTCACTGAGGCGCGCGCGCTCAAAACCCGGGATCTCGTCGAGGCCGCCCACGGCATCCTCGCCCACTTCGAGGCCCACGAGCGCGCCGGTCGGATGGAGCGCGCCGCAGCCCAGACCGCCGCCATCGCGACCATCAAGGCCCTGCGCTACGCCGGCAGCGAGTACTTCTGGATCAACGACATGCAACCGCGCATGATCATGCATGCCGCCAAACCGCAGCTCGATGGGACGGATCTCGGCGAGATGCGCGACCCGAACGGCAAGGCCCTGTTCCGCGAAATGGTCGAGGTTGTGAAGGCGGCAGGCGCCGGGTTCGTGCCATACCAGTGGTCAAAGCCCGGAGCGGATCAGCCTGTCGATAAGATCTCCTATGTGAAGGGTTTCGCGCCGTGGGGCTGGATTATCGGCTCCGGCGTGTACGCAAACGATACCGCCGCGCAGATGCGCCCGACGATGCTGAGCCTGTTCGCCGGACTGCTCGTCACCGCCGCTCTGGTCGGCACCATCGCCTTCCTGATCGGCCGCGGGATCGCACGGCCAGCGCTCGCGCTGGCGGACGTCATGGCCGCGCTGGCCGCGGGCGATCTGACCAAGCAGGTCCCCAACGCGCGCCGCACCGACGAGATCGGTCGGATGATCGAGGCGACCCGTGTGTTCAAGGAAGGCCTGATACGGGCTCGCGCCCTTGAGGGGCAAGCGGTCGAAGCCAAAGCGGCGGCCGAGGCGGAGCGCAAGGCCTCGCTCCTCGGCATCGCAGACGGGTTCGAGCGGTCGGTCGGCGGCATCGTCGCAAGCGTCACGTCGGCGGCGACCCAGTTGCAGGCGACGGCACAGAGCATGGCCGGGATCGCCGCCGAGACTGCGAGCCAGTCCACGACCGTGGCGGTGGCGGCTGAGCAAACCTCGACCAACATCGGTACGGTCGCCGCGGCCGCCGAGGAACTCGGCTCATCGGTGGAGGAGATCGCCCGGCAGGTGAGTGGCTCGGCCCAGCTGGCGCGAGCCGCGGACACGGAAGCGCTCCGTACGACGGACCTGGTGCATGCGCTTCAGACCGCGTCCGTGCGGATCGGCGAGGCGACAGGCCTGATCAGCAACATCGCGAGCCAGACGAACCTGCTGGCCCTCAATGCCACCATCGAGGCCGCGCGGGCCGGTCCGGCGGGCAAGGGCTTTGCGGTGGTCGCCGCGGAGGTGAAGGCGCTGGCCGAGCAGACGGCTCGTGCGACGCAGGAGATCGGTGGCGAGGTCACCCGCATCCAGGCAATGACCTTGCAGTCCGTGGCGGCGATCGATGGCATCACCGGCCGGATCCGGGAGATGAACGCCGTCGCATCCACCATCGCGGCAGCCGTCGAGGAGCAGGGCGCAGCCACGCAGGAGATCGTGCGCAACGTGAGCCAAGCCGCGACCGGCTCGGGGGAGGTCACGGCCAACGTCGCGGGCGTGGCGCAGGCATCCGAGCATACGGGGGCGGCGGCCACGCAGGTCCTGGCCTCCGCGTCCGAGCTGTCGCAGCACTCGGAACACCTGGGTACGCAGGTCGCCCGCTTCCTGGCCACCGTTCGGGCCGCCTAGGGCGCGGACGCAGTCACGTCGTTCCTGCGCATGAGCCCGAGGTCGCTGTCGAGACCTCGATCCGCGCGCGGCCCGAGGCACTCCAGGCCGCGGCCGGATCGCGGACGTGGTATCGTCCGACGGCCGTGACGTTCGCCCCCCGCGTCAGGCCGCGACGACGTGACACCGAGGACCGACCCATCATCAAGAAGCCTCATGGGCAAGGCGATCGCCCGGTGGACGCCCCACACAAGACCGCCGCTCTCGCGCGGGGCCGATCATGCGGCCCGTGCACGGTGTGTTGTCGGGTCCTGGAGATCAAGGCCCTGCACAAGCCCGCGGGGATCCTGTGCCGCCACAACACCGGCACGGCGTGCGGGATCTATCCCGAGCGCCCGGAGGCCTGCGCCCGCTGGCACTGCCTGTGGCGTAAGATTGGAGCCCTGCCGGATGAACTGAGACCGGATCGGTCGGGCGTGGTGTTCTCGCTGGAGAGCCGGCCACCGATCGCAGAGGCGCCCGACGCAGCCTGCATCGTCGGGCGCGCCGCGGACGGGGCGCAAGCCTTCGACCAAGCGGAGGTGGTCGAGGCGTTCGCCATGTTCGTTCGGGAGGGGTCGTTGCCGGTGTGGCAGGCATCCGACCGGGATGCCACCCTGGTGAGCCGGGGCGGAGCGATCCCCGCGCGGTGACATCGATGGCGCGCGGGGACAGACAGGTCATCGGTTCATCGGCGCGAGCCGATACGCAACGTGGCTCGCGGCGATGAGGGTCGGCGGACTTGAGTCAGCCGATGCGGGACGACGGCACGTGCCGCGATCCCGACCAAGGAAGGCTCAGGCGCCCTTCAGGTTGGCGGCGCTCTCCTTGCCACTGCGCCGGTCGGCTTCGACGTCGTAGGAGACCTTCTGCCCCTCGATCAGGTTGCGCATCCCAGCCCGCTCGACCGCCGAGATGTGGACGAACACGTCCTTGCCGCCGTCGTCGGGCTGGATGAAGCCGTAGCCCTTGGTCTCATTGAACCACTTCACAGTGCCGGTAGCCATAGCAATAACCCTGGTCGCCGGCACGCCAACGCGGCGTGCCGTGAGCTTCGAACCGGCCGTATCGGCCGACCGTTCCATACGTTGGATCACCCCGATGACGCTAGCGGGCGATCGCATGGGCCTTCACGGCGTTGCCGGCGTTCGCTCGGGCGGCCCCGTCATCGGGGCTATCATTGCCGCGCAGGGAGGCGCAGGATGCCGGCTTCGGCGGATCGAGGGCCTCGCGTTCCAATAGCTGGGGCGGGTCGTCGCAACGGGAGCGGGCAGGCGCGAATGGCAGACGTCGTGAGCTTCCCGAACGGCCGCTCCTCTTCCTGCGCGCTCTCGCCGTACCGGGCCTACCGGTTCGCGCCGGATGGCAGCGTCAGGTCGACCATCCCGATCGAGGCCGCCACCGACGCGGACGCGACGGAACGTGCCCTCTACCTGAGCGACGGAGACCGGGTCGAACTCTGGTCGCGGGCACGCTTCATAGCCCACGTGGGACCGCCGGACGGCCCGATCGCGACCGCGATCGCCCTGCTTGAGGACGAGCCGACGCCCGATCGGTGAGCGCGGCTTTGCGCTCGAGACTCTCGTCCCGGAGCGAGATCTCGGCTCCCGAGGCAGGCCCGAGACCAAGTCAGGCCCGAGACTCGGCGACGATCCGCTCGACCGTGCCGACCATCCATTCAGCCCTCTGGCGGCCCGGTAGCGTCGGCCGCAAGGATCTGTCGCGCGAAGTCCGGCGTTCGACTTGCTCGAGTCAACGAGGACCTCGGGCTCACGCGCAGGAACGACGTGACTGCGTCTGGGCACGGGAAGCACGCTCACGACCGAGCACCAGATCCCCGTCATGAACCCGACGCCTGCGCCGAGCGAACCGTAGATCCCGGGTCGATCGCCTGACCGGGTCAATCCAACACGGCGTCCTGCCCCGAAGCGCCCCCCGACGATCCGTCTGGCGGCGTGCCGGAGAGCGCTACGGACCTGTTTCGGCCGGTTAGAAATCCATGCCGCCCATGCCACCCATGCCGCCGCCGGCGGGCATGGCCGGAGCCTCCTTGCGCGGCGCCTCGGCGATCATCGCCTCGGTGGTCACCAGCAGGCCGGCGACCGAGGCAGCGCCCTGAATCGCCGCGCGCACGACCTTAGCCGGGTCGACGATGCCGGCCTGGAGCAGGTCGACATACTCTTCGGTCTGGGCGTTGAAGCCGAAGGTCTCCGAGCTGTCGGCCAGGATCTTACCCACCACGATCGAGCCCTCGACGCCTGAGTTCTGCGCGATCTGGCGCAGCGGGGCTTCGAGGGCCTTGAGGACGATCTTGATGCCGGCCTGGACGTCGGGGTTGTCGTTCGAGAGCGCCTTTACGGCCGCCATGGCGCGCAGCAGCGCGGTGCCGCCGCCCGGGACGATGCCTTCCTCGACCGCCGCGCGGGTGGCGTGCAGGGCGTCGTCGACGCGGTCCTTCTTCTCCTTGACCTCGACCTCGGTCGAACCGCCGACGCGGATCACCGCGACGCCGCCCGCGAGCTTGGCCAGACGCTCCTGCAGCTTCTCACGGTCGTAGTCCGAGGTGGTCTCCTCGATCTGCGCCTTGATCTGCGAGATGCGGCCCTCGATGTCGGACTTCTCGCCGGCGCCGTCGATGATCGTGGTGTTCTCCTTCTCGATCCGCAC
>NZ_JBFULS010000049.1:0-43915 GCF_054049775.1 Methylobacterium sp. P5_C11
CCAAGGAGGAGGGTGGCCGTCACACGCCGTTCTTCACGAACTACCGGCCGCAGTTCTACTTCCGCACGACGGACGTGACCGGGATCTGCACGCTGCCGGAGGGCACCGAGATGGTGATGCCAGGCGACAACGTGACCATGGACGTGGCGCTGATCGTGCCGGTGGCCATGGAGGAGAAGCTGCGCTTCGCCATCCGCGAGGGCGGCCGCACCGTCGGTGCCGGCGTCGTCGCCGCCATCAACGATTGAGATCCGGTCCGGAGCGGCGCGCCCTGCCGCTCCGCCTCTTCGGCGCCGGTCTCCGTCTCGACGGGGGCCGGCGTTGTCGTGTCGGCGACGATTTCCACCCGGAGTCGCTGCGCGGCGCCTGCCGGGCTCGATGCCAAACCGGATCCGCCTCGCCGCCCCTGTTTCCTCGCGCCTGAAGCTCCTCGGAATTCGATCCGGCGCCGGCCGCCTCGAATCGGTCACGCGCCCCCTTGCAAGCCGGGCCGCGATGGGGCATTGGGCGGTGCGCTAGGAGTGTAGCTCAACTGGTCAGAGCGCCGGTCTCCAAAACCGGAGGTTGCGGGTTCGAGTCCCTCCACTCCTGCCAGACATTCAGCCCGATCCCGAGCGCCGGCCCGGTCGACAAGCCGGGGGAGTTGCGCTAGAGCGGGCGCAATCCGAGATCTGAAGCGACCGTCGGTGCGGGCCCATCCGGGTCCTCGGCGCCGACATTCGCATTCCCGGATGCGGTCTCTGCCTCGGGGCCGAACACGCACAGACACTGGCGCCATGGCATCGAACGAAGCGACCAAGAAGGTGGACCTGGTGCGCGGCGCAGCCCGCGGTCCCGTGAATCCGCCGCCGGCCCGTCCGGCGACGCCGTCCCGGGCGCCGCAGAAGCGCGCCACGCCGGGCGAGTTCTTCGCGCAGGTCCGCGACGAGGCCCGCAAGGTCACGTGGCCGAGCCGCCGGGAGACCACCATCACCACGATCATGGTCTTCGTGATGGTCGTCGCCGCGAGCCTGTTCTTCACGGTGGTGGACCAGGCCCTGCGCTTCCTGGTCGGCCTGATCCTGGGCGTCTGAATTCTGGGTGTGTGAGGGCGGCTCGCCGCCGATGGGGGAGCCCCCCGCGGACTTTTCGGAGTTGAACGGAACCGTGTCGAAGCGCTGGTACATCGTCCACGCCTACTCGAACTTCGAGAACAAGGTCGCCCAGTCCATCAAGGATCAGGCGGCCCAGCGCGGGCTGACCGAGCTGTTCGACGAGGTGATGGTCCCGACCGAGAAGGTCGTGGAGGTGCGCCGTGGCCGGAAGGTCGATGCCGAGCGCAAGTTCTTCCCCGGCTACGTCCTGGTGAAGTGCGACCTCACCGACGAGGTCTACCACCTCATCAAGAACACCCCGAAGGTCACGGGCTTCCTCGGCGCCGACAAGTCGAAGCCGGTGCCGATCCCCGATGCCGAGGCCGAGCGCATCAAGGGCCAGGTGGCCGAGGGTGTCGACCGGCCCAAGCCCTCGATCTCCTTCGAGATCGGCGAGACCGTCCGGGTCGCCGACGGCCCGTTCGCTAGCTTCAACGGCACCGTCGAGGAGATCGACGATGCTCGCTCCCGCCTCAAGGTGGCCGTGTCGATCTTCGGCCGCGCGACTCCGGTGGAGCTGGAATACGCCCAGGTCGAGAAGGCCTGAGCCTCTTGAATTTGGCGGTGCTGAAGCCGCCCCGTCCTTCCGGCCGTCGCTGAGCGGCGGCCGCGCGTTTGCCGTCTCCTCTTAAGGAGGCGGCATCATCCGCGGGAGATCCGCCCGGCCTCGCCTCCGGGATCCACGGCTCGCACCGCGACCTGCAACCGTCCGACCCGCCGCGCTTCAGGCCGCGTGGGGGCGGATCCTCATTGGGAGCAGTCCCATGGCGAAGAAGATCACGGGCTACGTGAAGCTTCAGGTCCCGGCCGGCGCGGCGAACCCGTCGCCGCCGATCGGTCCCGCGCTCGGTCAGCGCGGCCTTAACATCATGGAATTCTGCAAGGCCTTCAACGCGAAGACCGCGCAGATGGAGAAGGGCACCCCGATCCCGGTGATCATCACCGCGTATCAGGATCGCTCCTTCACCTTCGAGATGAAGCAGCCCCCGGTCACCTTCTTCCTGAAGAAGGCCGTCGGCCTGAAGCTCGGCAAGAAGCCGGCCTCCGGCTCCAAGACCCCGGGCAAGGGTCCGACCGTCGGCAAGATCTCCGAGGCGCAGCTCCGCGAGATCGCCGAGAAGAAGATGCCCGACCTCAACTGCGACTCGATCGAGTCGGCCGTCGCCATGATCCGCGGCTCTGCCCGGGCCATGGGCCTCGAAGTCACGGCCTGAGGGAGGACATCATGGCTAAGGAAGGCAAGCGCATCCGCGCCGCCCGCGAGGGCATCGAGGTCACCAAGCTCTATCCCCTCGACGAGGCGATCAAGCTGGTGAAGGAGCGGGCGACCGCGAAGTTCGACGAGACCGTCGAGGTCTCGATGAATCTCGGCGTCGACCCCCGTCACGCCGACCAGATGGTCCGCGGCGTCTGCAATCTGCCGAACGGCTCCGGCCGGACGGTCCGGGTCGCGGTCTTCGCCCGCGGCGCCAAGGCGGACGACGCCAAGGCCGCGGGTGCCGACATCGTCGGCGCCGAGGATCTCCTGGAGATCGTGCAGAGCGGCAAGATCGACTTCGATCGCTGCATCGCGACCCCCGACATGATGCCGCTGGTCGGCCGTCTCGGTAAGGTGCTGGGTCCGCGCGGCCTGATGCCGAACCCGAAGGTCGGCACCGTCACCATGGACGTGAAGGGCGCCGTCGCCGGCGCCAAGGGCGGCTCGGTGGAGTTTCGCGTCGAGAAGGCCGGTATCGTCCATGCCGGCGTCGGCAAGGTCTCGTTCGACGCCGACAAGCTCGTCGAGAACATCAAGGCCTTCGCGGACGCCGTCGCCAAGGCGAAGCCCGCGGGCGCCAAGGGCACCTACGTCCAGCGCATCGCCGTCACCTCGACGATGGGCCCGGGCGTGAAGGTCGAGCCGAACACGGTCCTGACCGCCTGAGGCAAGGCTCATAGTCCACGCTGCGGAGCGCCCGGCCGGAAACGGCCGGGCGTTTTTTTTCCGTGGCGGGGCGGCGATGGAGCGAATTTCCCACGTCTACATGCTCGCGAGTCGGCGAAATGGGACGCTGTACACGGGCTCGACCACGGATCTCGCGCGGCGCGTTTGGGAACACCGCACGGGCGTCATGCCGGGCTTCACCCGGGATTACGGTGTGACCATGCTGGTCTGGTATGAGGCTTACCCGCGGATCATCGATGCGCGGGTGCGGGAATATGCGATCAAGCGGTGGCGACGGGCTTGGAAGCTCGCGCTGATCGAGGAATTCAATCCGGTGTGGCGGGATCTGTATGATGATCTGAGCCGATGAGCCACTGCGCGGCGCGTCGTGTGCTGGGTCCCGGATCAGGTTCCGCTTCGCTCCACCTGTCCGGGAAAGGGGTGGTGCAGGATGAAACGTCTACCCTTTCCCGGGCGCATGCAGCGCCAGCGGAATGCGACCCGGGACCCAGCACAAGAATCGCCGCCAAGCAGCACCACTCTTCCTCACGCCTTTCTCAACCCCAGAGGGGGGCGCCAACGCGCGCGGCTGTGCTAGATAGGCCACCATGCGATGCACCCTGACGGTCACCTCCAAGCGACGCATCCTGTGCGTCTTCCCCGCCTACACGCCGTCCTTCGGGACGTTCTCCCACGCCTACCCGCTGATGGGCGGGGTGAAGGCGTTCATGCCGCCCCAGGGGCTGCTGCTGATCGCGGCCTATATGCCGGATGCGTGGGAATGCCGGTTCATCGATGAGAATATCCGCCGTGCGAGCCCGGCCGACTTCGCCTGGGCCGATGCGGTGTTCGTCTCCGGGATGCACATCCAGGAACCGCAGATCCACGACATCCGCGACCGCGCC
Organism: Methylobacterium sp. P5_C11; assembly: GCF_054049775.1. Classification (NCBI taxonomy): domain Bacteria; kingdom Pseudomonadati; phylum Pseudomonadota; class Alphaproteobacteria; order Hyphomicrobiales; family Methylobacteriaceae; genus Methylobacterium; species Methylobacterium sp. P5_C11. The sequence continues at coordinate 3,963 of NZ_JBFULS010000049.1, forward strand.
CGCGCGGCCGGCAAGGTGACGGTGCTGGGCGGCCCCTCGGTCTCCGGCGCCCCGGAGAAGTACGGCGATTTCGACTACCTCCATGTCGGCGAGATCGGCGATGCCACCGACCAGCTCGTCGCGCGCCTCGACGCCGACCTGACCCCGCCGCCCGCCCAGGTGCTGCTGGAGACGAAGGACCGCCTCGCGCTGGCGGATTTCCCGGCCCCGGCCTACGAGGCGGCGCCGCTCAAGCGCTACCTGATCGGCTCCCTGCAATTCTCCTCGGGCTGCCCCTATCGGTGCGAATTCTGCGACATCCCGCAGCTCTATGGCCGCCAGCCGCGGCTGAAGAGCCCCGAGCAGATGTGCGCCGAACTCGACGCCATCATCAGCCAGCCGGGCCACCCGGCGGTGGTCTACTTCGTCGACGACAACTTCATCGCCAACCGCAAGGCGACCCGCGAGATGCTGCCGCACCTCGTGGCCTGGCAGAAGAAGAACAACTACCCGCTCCAGTTCGCCTGCGAGGCGACGCTGAACATGGCCAAGCAGCCCGAGATCCTCGAGCTGATGCGGCAGGCGAACTTCATGACGGTGTTCGTCGGCATCGAGACGCCGGAGGCAGAAGCCCTCAAGGGCATCGACAAGACCCACAACGCGGCCGTGCCGATGTACGAGGCGATCGAGACCCTCAACTCCTACGGGCTCGAGGTGACCTCGGGCATCATCCTGGGCCTCGACTCCGACACCGACAAGTCCGAGCAGAACCTGATCGACTTCATCGACCGGTCGGCGATCCCGGTGCTGACCATCAACCTGCTCCAGGCCCTGCCCAAGACCCCGCTCTGGGACCGGCTGGAGCGTGAGGGCCGGCTCCTCCACGATGCCAGCCTGGAGTCGAACGTCCTGTTCAAGCGCCCGCACGATTCGGTGGTGAAGAGCTGGCGCCGGGCGATCGCGCATGCCTACGAGCCGGACAAGATCTTCGAGCGCTTCAAGCACCAGTGCGCGGTGACCTATCCGAACCGGATCACCACGCCGCCCGCCGGCAAGCTGACCTTCACCAACTTGCGGCGCGGGTTGATCCTCGGCTTCAATATCATCACCCGGGTCGGAATCTTCTCCGACTACCGCAAGCCGTTCTGGAGCGCGGCCGGCTACGCGCTGAAGCGGGGGCAGATCGAGGCGGTGTTCAACATGGGCTTCGTGGCCCACCACCTGATCCGCTTCACCCGCGAGGCCCTGCGCGGCGAGCACAACGCCTCTTTCTATGCCGCCAAGGCCGCGGAGGCGAAGGCGGCCCGCGACCGGAGCTGGTGGGAGGCGGCCCGGCGCAAGCTGGTCCCCGAGCGCGAGGCGGCGTAGCCTGGATCCGACGACCCGCCGAGCGATGCAATCGCGGCAAGGCTCCTCCGCTAGCCCTTGCCTGCGGCGGAAAAGTCGCGCTTCGGCCCTTGGCAGGCGGCTTGCTAGGCTCTATACACCGCGCCTCACGCATTTCATCCTTACGGAAGGAAACGGCCGATTGGCCGGTTTCCGCTCGAAATGTCGCCCGGGCAACCGGGTGGCACTGGCCGGCAGGATCCAGAGGGCACCACGCCCCGCGGAGCCTCGTCCGGCCATGTCCTGTCCGAGACTGCAGGTGCCGGTTCGCCGGCTTAATCCACCAGCCTGCACAGACGGGGAAGACCGAATTCGAAACGCCTCGCCACGGCCCAGGCCGCGGAGGGGTATCGGTTTGAACCAACTCACCCGAAGCGGCCCCTCAAGGGTACGTGCGGGGACAGGGCCGCGAAGCGTCGTTCGGACGTTCCCGGTCTTTCGAAGGCCGAGACCACGTCCGGGCGGCATGTGCAACCGGCGGGCCCGATTCCGGGTCCCGCCAACCGGAGAGAGCCCAGTGGACCGGACAGCTAAAGCTGACCTCGTCTCGACGCTCAACGGCGTGTTCAATCAGAGCGCCGTCGTCGTCGTGGCCCACTACAAGGGCCTCACGGTCGCCGACATGCAGAAGCTGCGCTCGCAGATGAAGCAGGCCGGCGCCACCGTGAAGGTCGCCAAGAACAGCCTCGCCGGCATCGCACTCGATGGTACGGACGTCGCCTCCATCAAGCCGCTCCTGAAGGGCCCGACCCTGCTCGCCTATTCGGGCGATCCGGTCGCAGCCGCCAAGGTCGCGGTGGATTTCGCCAAGACGAACGACAAGCTCGTGATTCTCGGCGGCGCGATGGGCACGACAACCCTGAACCCGGACGGCGTGAAGGCCCTCGCCTCGCTCCCGTCCCTCGACGAACTGCGCGCCAAGATCGTGGGCCTCGTGCAGGCGCCCGCGACGAAGATCGCTCAGGTCGTCAATGCGCCGGCGGCGAAGCTCGCCCGCGTGTTCGGGGCCTATGCCACCAAGGACGAGGCCGCCTGAGGCCCTTCAAAAACCACCCGTTCGAACCGATATCTGAGAGGAATTCAAAATGGCTGATCTTGCCAAGCTCGTCGACGACTTGTCCTCGCTGACCGTGCTCGAGGCCGCTGACCTGGCCAAGATGCTCGAAGAGAAGTGGGGCGTCTCGGCCGCCGCTGCCGTCGCCGTCGCCGCCGGTCCGGCTGCCGGTGGCGCCGCGGCCGCCGTCGAGGAGCAGACCGAGTTCACGGTCGTCCTCGCCGCCGCCGGCGACAAGAAGATCGAGGTCATCAAGGAGGTCCGCGCGATCACCGGCCTCGGCCTCAAGGAAGCCAAGGACCTCGTCGAGGGCGCGCCGAAGCCGGTCAAGGAAGGCGTCGCCAAGGACGAGGCCGAGAAGCTCAAGGCCCAGCTCGAGAAGGCCGGCGCCAAGGTCGAGCTCAAGTAAGTCGACGATGGGCCGGCCCCGGCCCATCACCCCACGCAGGCCCGTCTCGGGCCTGTCGTGACTGGAGCCCGCGGGTGCTGCGCCCGCGGGCTTTAGGCCGCTTCGGCGGACGGTCCCGGGCGGGGCCGATTGAGAGAGATTCGGTTCGGTGGCGCGGCTCGGCGGGGCGCGCGTCACGGCCCGGCGCGGGAGGCCCCTTCACGGGAGCGCTTCCCCGGGCGCGAGGCACGCGGGTAGGAGCGAGGTCACATGGCCAACACGCTGGTCGGTCGCAAGCGCATTCGGAAGTTCTTCGGCAAGATCAAGGAAGTTGCCGAGATGCCGAACCTCATCGAGGTTCAGAAGGCGTCCTACGACCAGTTCCTGATGGTCGACGAGCCCGAAGGCGGGCGCGGCGACGAGGGGCTGCAGAGCGTGTTCAAGTCGGTCTTCCCGATCTCCGACTTCGCCTCCACGGCCCTCCTGGAATTCGTGCGCTACACCTTCGAGGCGCCCAAGTACGACGTGGACGAGTGCCGCCAGCGCGGCATCACCTTCGCGGCGCCGCTGAAGGTCACGCTCCGCCTCATCGTGTTCGATGTCGATCCCGACACCCAGGCCAAGTCGGTCAAGGACATCAAGGAGCAGGACGTCTACATGGGCGACATGCCCCTGATGACGGAGAACGGCACCTTCATCGTCAACGGCACCGAGCGCGTCATCGTCTCGCAGATGCACCGCTCGCCGGGCGTGTTCTTCGACCACGACAAGGGCAAGACCCACTCGTCGGGCAAGCTCCTGTTCGCCGCCCGCATCATCCCGTACCGGGGCTCCTGGCTCGACGTCGAGTTCGACGCCAAGGACATCGTGCACGTCCGCATCGACCGGAAGCGCAAGCTGCCGGCGACGTCGCTGCTCTACGCGCTGGGCCTCGACGGCGAGGAGATCCTGTCGACCTTCTACAACCGCGTCGCCTACGACCGGGACGGCGCCGACTGGCGCGTGCCGTTCGATGCCGAGCGCATGAAGGGCATGAAGGCCACGGTCGACCTGATCGACGCCGATTCCGGCGAGGTCGTGCTCGAGGCCGGCAAGAAGCTCAACGCCCGCAACGCCCGCCAGATCACCGAGAAGGGGACCAAGTTCCTCAAGGCGACCGACGAGGATCTCGTCGGCCAGTACATCGCCGAGGATCTGGTCAACGCCCACACCGGCGAGATCTGGGCCGAGGCCGGTGAGGAGATCACTGACAAGCTCCTGAAGAGCCTGGAGGATGTCGGCATCACCGAGCTGCCGGTACTCGACATCGACCACGTCAATGTCGGTCCCTACATCCGCAACACCCTGGCGGTGGACAAGAATTCCGGCCGCGAGGGTGCGCTGTTCGACATCTACCGGGTCATGCGCCCGGGCGAGCCGCCGACCCTCGACACCGCCGAGGCGATGTTCCACTCGCTGTTCTTCGATTCCGAGCGCTACGACCTCTCGGCGGTCGGCCGCGTGAAGATGAACATGCGCCTCGACCTCGACGCCGCCGACACCGTGCGCACGCTGCGCAAGGAGGACATGCTGGCGGTGGTCAAGGCGCTCGTGGAGCTGCGCGACGGCAAGGGCGAGGTCGACGACATCGACCACCTCGGCAACCGCCGCGTCCGCTCGGTGGGCGAGCTCATGGAGAACCAGTACCGTCTGGGCCTCCTGCGCATGGAGCGTGCCATCCGCGAGCGCATGAGCCAGGTCGATATCGACACGGTGATGCCGCAGGACCTGATCAACGCGAAGCCCGCGGCCGCCGCCGTGCGCGAGTTCTTCGGCTCGTCGCAGCTGTCGCAGTTCATGGACCAGACCAACCCGCTCTCCGAGGTGACGCACAAGCGCCGCCTCTCGGCCCTCGGCCCGGGCGGTCTGACCCGCGAGCGCGCCGGCTTCGAGGTGCGCGACGTGCACCCGACGCATTACGGCCGCATCTGCCCGATCGAGACGCCGGAAGGCCCGAACATCGGCCTGATCAACTCCCTCGCCACCTTCGCGCGGGTCAACAAGTACGGCTTCATCGAGACCCCGTTCCGCCGCGTGCGCGACGGCGTGGTCACCGACGAGGTCGCCTACCTCTCGGCCATGGAGGAGGCGAAGTACTACGTCGCCCAGGCCAACGCCCAGATGGACGAGAACCGCAAGCTCACGGAGGACCTCGTGGTCTGCCGTCGCGCGGGCGAAGTGATCGTCGTGGGTCCTGAGCGCGTCGACCTCATGGACGTGTCGCCGAAGCAGCTCGTCTCGGTCGCCGCGGCTTTGATCCCCTTCCTCGAGAACGACGACGCCAACCGCGCGCTCATGGGCTCGAACATGCAGCGCCAGGCGGTGCCGCTTGTCCGCGCCGACGCCCCGTTCGTGGGCACCGGCATGGAGGCTGTGGTCGCCCGCGATTCCGGCGCCGCCATCGCGGCCCGCCGGGCCGGCATCATCGATCAGGTCGACGCGACCCGTATCGTCATCCGCGCCACGGAAGAGGCGGATGCGACTAAGCCGGGCGTCGACATCTACCGTCTTCAGAAGTTCCAGCGCTCCAACCAGTCGACCTGCATCACGCAGAAGCCGCTGGTCCGCGTCGGCGAGTTCGTGAAGAAGGGCGAGATCATCGCCGACGGTCCCTCGACAGAGTTCGGTGAGCTGGCGCTCGGCCGGAACGTGCTCGTCGCGTTCATGCCGTGGAACGGCTACAACTTCGAGGACTCGATCCTGCTCTCCGAGCGGATCGTGAAGGATGACGTGTTCACCTCGATCCACATCGAGGAGTTCGAGGTGATGGCCCGCGACACCAAGCTCGGGCCGGAAGAGATCACCCGCGACATCCCGAACGTCTCGGAAGAAGCGCTCAAGAACCTCGACGAGGCCGGCATCGTCTACATCGGTGCCGAGGTGAATGCCGGCGACATCCTCGTCGGCAAGATCACCCCGAAGGGCGAGAGCCCGATGACGCCGGAGGAGAAGCTGCTCCGCGCCATCTTCGGCGAGAAGGCCTCGGACGTGCGCGACACCTCGCTGCGGGTGCCGCCGGGCGTCACCGGCACGATCGTCGAGGTCCGGGTGTTCAATCGCCACGGCGTCGACAAGGACGAGCGCGCCCAGGCGATCGAGCGCGAGGAGATCGAGCGGCTCGCCAAGGACCGCGACGACGAGCAGGCGATCCTCGACCGCAACACCTACGCCCGTCTGGCGGACGTGCTGATCGGCCAGGCGCCGGTGGCCGGCCCGAAGGGCTTCCGGAAGGACACCACGCTCACCCGCGAGCTGATCAACGACTACCCGCGCTCGCAATGGTGGCAGTTCGCCGTCATCGAGGACCGTCTCATGACCGAGATGGAGGCGATGCAGAAGCAGTACGACGAGTCGAAGAAGCGCCTGGAGCAGCGCTTCCTCGACAAGGTCGAGAAGCTGCAGCGCGGCGACGAGCTGCCCCCCGGCGTCATGAAGATGGTCAAGGTCTTCGTGGCGGTGAAGCGCAAGATCCAGCCTGGCGACAAGATGGCCGGCCGTCACGGCAACAAGGGCGTCGTGTCGCGGATTGTGCCGATCGAGGACATGCCGTTCCTGGAGGACGGGACGCATGCCGACATCGTGCTCAACCCACTGGGCGTGCCCTCGCGCATGAACGTCGGTCAGATCCTGGAGACGCACCTCGGCTGGGCGGCTGCGGGCCTGGGTCGCAAGGTGTCGAAGGCGGTGGATGCCTATCTGAAGTCGCACGATATCGCGCCGCTGCGGGAGGAGATGACGGCGATCTACTCCCCGGGCGAGCTCGACGGCCTGACGGACGAGGAGCTGGCCGAGGCCGGCAACAACGTCCGCCGCGGCGTGCCGATGGCCACCCCGGTGTTCAACGGCGCCAAGGAGGCCGACATCGAGCAGATGCTGGAGATGGCCGGGCTCGACCGCTCGGCGCAGTCGACGCTCTACGACGGGCGCACCGGCGAGCCCTTCGACCGCAAGGTGACGATGGGCTACATCTACATGCTGAAGCTCCACCACCTCGTGGACGACAAGATCCACGCCCGGTCGATCGGCCCGTACTCGCTCGTCACCCAGCAGCCGCTGGGCGGCAAGGCGCAGTTCGGCGGTCAGCGCTTCGGCGAGATGGAGGTCTGGGCGCTGGAGGCCTACGGCGCGGCCTACACGCTGCAGGAGATGCTCACGGTGAAGTCGGACGACGTGGCCGGCCGCACCAAGGTCTACGAGGCGATCGTCCGCGGCGACGACACCTTCGAGGCCGGTATCCCCGAGTCGTTCAACGTGCTCGTCAAGGAGATGCGCTCGCTCGGCCTCAACGTCGAGCTCACCTCCTCCAAGAAGGCGGCCAACGACCAGCTCGAGCCGCCGGCCGACGCGGCCGAGTAGATCTGAGAACCACACCTCCCGTGGCGGCTTCGGGCCGCCACGGTCGAGCGGGGAGGGGAGGGGCCTCCCGGCTACGACGACGGTGAGCAGCGCCCGCGCGGGGCGCGGCGCCGGATCTTTTTCAGGACGCGGTGGCCCGGGCGCAGGGTTGCCGGCGTCAACAAGGAGCGGATCATGAACCAAGAGGTCATGAACCTTTTCAACCAGCAGGCCACGCCGGTCAGCTTCGATCAGATCAAGATCTCGATCTCGTCCCCGGAGAAGATCCTCTCCTGGTCGTACGGCGAGATCAAGAAGCCCGAGACCATCAACTACCGGACCTTCAAGCCCGAGCGCGACGGCCTGTTCTGCGCGCGGATCTTCGGACCGATCAAGGACTACGAGTGCTTGTGCGGCAAGTACAAGCGCATGAAGTACAAGGGCGTCATCTGCGAGAAGTGCGGCGTCGAGGTCACCCTCGCGCGCGTCCGGCGCGACCGCATGGGCCACATCGAGCTGGCCGCCCCCGTCGCGCACATCTGGTTCCTGAAGTCACTGCCGAGCCGCATCGGCCTGCTGCTCGACATGGCGCTCAAGGACCTCGAGCGGATCCTGTACTTCGAGTCGTACTGCGTCATCGAGCCGGGCCTCACCCCCCTGAAGGAGCGTCAGCTCCTGTCGGAGGAGGAGTACCTGCGCGCCCAAGAGGAGTACGGCGAGGATAGCTTCACCGCCATGATCGGCGCCGAGGCCATCCGGCGCATCCTGCAGGAGCTCGACCTCGACAAGATCGCCAACGATCTGCGCGAGGAGATCGCGGTCACGACATCGGAGCTGAAGCCCAAGAAGCTCCTGAAGCGGCTCAAGATCATCGAGGCCTTCCAGATGTCCGGCAACAAGCCGGAATGGATGATCCTCACGGTCGTGCCGGTGATCCCGCCGGACCTGCGCCCGCTGGTCCCCCTGGATGGCGGCCGCTTCGCGACCTCCGACCTGAACGACCTGTATCGCCGCGTCATCAACCGCAACAATCGCCTGAAGCGGCTGATCGAGCTGCGCGCCCCCGACATCATCATCCGCAACGAGAAGCGGATGCTGCAGGAGGCGGTCGACGCGCTGTTCGACAACGGCCGCCGCGGCCGCGTCATCACGGGTGCAAACAAGCGCCCGCTGAAGTCGCTCGCCGACATGCTGAAGGGCAAGCAGGGCCGGTTCCGCCAGAACCTGCTCGGCAAGCGCGTCGACTACTCGGGCCGCTCGGTGATCGTGGTCGGTCCGGAGCTGAAGCTGCACCAGTGCGGCCTGCCCAAGAAGATGGCGCTGGAGCTGTTCAAGCCGTTCATCTACGCGCGCCTCGACGCCAAGGGCTTCTCGGCTACCGTCAAGCAGGCCAAGAAGCTCGTCGAGAAGGAGAAGCCGGAGGTCTGGGACATCCTCGATGAGGTGATCCGCGAGCACCCGGTGATGCTGAACCGCGCGCCGACGCTCCACCGCCTCGGCATCCAGGCCTTCGAGCCGAAGCTGATCGAGGGCAAGGCGATCCAGCTGCACCCGCTGGTCTGCGCCGCGTTCAACGCTGACTTCGACGGCGACCAGATGGCCGTGCACGTCCCGCTGTCGCTCGAGGCGCAGCTGGAAGCGCGCGTCCTGATGATGTCGACCAACAACATCCTGCATCCGRCCAACGGCCAGCCGATCATCGTGCCCAGCCAGGACATCGTGCTCGGCCTCTACTACCTGTCGATCGTGGCCGAGGGCATGCCGGGCGAGTTCAAGGCGGACAACGCCAAGAACCCGATGCAGGGCGTCTACGGCGATATGGGCGAGCTGGAGCACGCCCTCGCCGCCAAGGCCGTGTCGCTGCACACCAAGATCAAGTGGCGCTGGACCGGCATCGGTCCGGACAATCAGCCCCTGACCAAGACCTACGAGACCACGCCGGGGCGGGTGATCCTGTCCGGCGCCCTGCCGAAGCACGCCAAGGTGCCCTTCGAAGTCGTCAACAAGCTGATGACCAAGAAGGAGATCTCGGCGATGATCGACACCGTCTACCGCCACTGCGGTCAGAAGGAGTCGGTGATCTTCTGTGATCGGATCATGGCGCTCGGCTTCAACCACGCGTTCAAGGCCGGCATCTCGTTCGGCAAGGACGACATGGTCGTGCCGGACAACAAGTGGTCGATCGTCGACACCACCCGCGCGCTCGTGAAGGACTACGAGCAGCAGTACAACGACGGCCTGATCACCCAGGGCGAGAAGTACAACAAGGTGGTCGATGCCTGGGCCAAGTGCTCGGACAAGCTGGCCGCCGAGATGATGGGCCGCATCTCCGCGGTCCAGAAGGACGAGAACGGCGCCGACAAGCAGATCAACTCGATCTACATGATGAGCCACTCCGGCGCCCGTGGCTCGCCCGCCCAGATGAAGCAGCTCGCGGCGATGCGCGGCCTCATGGCCAAGCCGTCGGGCGAGATCATCGAGACCCCGATCATCTCGAACTTCAAGGAAGGCCTGGACGTTCTGGAGTACTTCAACTCCACGCACGGTGCCCGTAAGGGCCTGGCCGACACCGCCCTGAAGACCGCCAACTCCGGTTACCTGACCCGCCGCCTCGTCGACGTGGCCCAGGACGCCGTGATCCGCGAGGTGGATTGCGGCACGACCAACGGCATCAAGATGCGCGCCATCGTGGATGCCGGCCAGGTCGTGGCGACGCTGGCCACCCGCATCCTGGGCCGCGCCACGGCCGAGGATCTCGTGGCGGCCGATGGTACGGTGATCGTCAAGACCGGCGAGACCATCGAGGAGCGGCACCTGCCGGCGATCAACGCCGCCGGCATCCAGGAGGTGAAGATCCGCTCGGTGCTGGTCTGCGCCACCAAGAGCGGCGTCTGCGCCACCTGCTACGGGCGCGACCTCGCCCGCGGCACGCCCGTCAACATGGGCGAGGCCGTCGGCGTCATCGCGGCGCAGTCGATCGGCGAGCCGGGCACGCAGCTCACGATGCGCACCTTCCACATCGGCGGTGCGGCCCAGATCGCCGACTCGTCGTTCATCGAGTCGAGCTTCGAGGGCACGATCAAGATCCGCAACCGGGCCATCGCCAAGAACTCGGACGGGGACCTGATCGCGACCGGCCGCAACGTGGCGGTGGTGGTCGTCGGGTCGGACGGGGTCGAGCGGGCGGTCCACCGCCTGCAATACGGCGCCAAGCTCCGGGTCGATGAGGGTGACAAGATCAAGCGCGGGCAGCGGATCGCCGAGTGGGATCCCTACACCCGTCCGATCCTCACCGAGGTCGACGGCATCGTGGCCTACGAGGATCTGGTCGATGGCCAGTCGATGACCGAGACCACCGACGAGTCGACCGGCATCGCCAAGCGCGTCGTCGTCGACTGGCGCGGCTCGGCCCGGACGTCGGACCTGAAGCCCGCGATGGTCGTGGTCGATCGGGAGGGCAAGGCGCTCAAGCTGCCGCGCGGCTCGGACGCCCGCTACTTCCTGCCGGTCGATGCCATCATCGGCTTCGATCCGGGCGCGAAGGTCAATGCCGGCGACATCCTGGCCCGCGTCTCGACCGACTCGGCCAAGACCCGCGACATCACCGGCGGTCTGCCGCGGGTGGCGGAACTGTTCGAGGCCCGGCGCCCGAAGGACGCGGCGATCATCGCCGAGAAGTCGGGCACCATCGCGTTCGGCCGCGACTACAAGAACAAGCGCCGGCTCACGCTGACGCCGCATGACGGTTCGGAGGCGGTCGAGTACCTGATCCCGAAGGGCAAGCACATCCACCTGCAGGACGGGGACGTGGTCGAGCTCGGCGATTACATCGTCGACGGAAACCCCGCTCCGCACGATATCCTGGCGATCAAGGGCGTGGAGGAACTCGCGGCCTACCTCGTCAACGAGATCCAGGAGGTCTACCGGCTGCAGGGCGTGTCGATCAACGACAAGCACATCGAGGTGATCGTCCGTCAGATGCTGCAGAAGGTCGAGGTGACCGATGGCGGCGACTCGGACATCCTCTCGGGTGACCAGATCGACCGGACCGAGCTGACCGACTTCAATGAGAAGTTGCTCGCCGAGGGCAAGAAGCCCATCCAGGGCGTTCCGGTCCTGCTCGGCATCACCAAGGCGTCGCTGCAGACGAAGTCGTTCATCTCGGCGGCCTCGTTCCAGGAGACCACCCGCGTCCTCACCGAGGCGGCGGTCAACGGCAAGGTCGACACCCTGGAAGGCCTGAAGGAGAACGTGATCGTCGGGTCGCTGATCCCGGCCGGCACCGGCTCGATGGTGGCGGATATCCGCTCCATCGCTCGCCGCCGCGACGCGATGATCCTGCAGCAGAAGCAGACCGAGAGCGGCGCGATGCCGGTCGAGGAGCTTCCGCCTGCCGCCGAATAAGGGCTAGCGGCAGGTTCGTGATGGGAGAGGGCGGCCTCCGGGCCGCCCTTTTCTGTTGTGGCGTGCCCCTGTCAACGCGGCCGTCTTTGCGAGCGCAGCGAAGCAACCCAGGGCGGCGCCATGCTTGCTGACGTCCCGCTGCCCTGGTTCACTTCGCTCCGCTCGTGATGACGGAGCGGGAGGCGTCAGCCGCAGCGTTCAACCCGAGACCGTATCGAGACACGCGCAACCACCCGGCCTTAACGGCGGCTCAACCATGCCGCGCGATAAATCCCGGGCGGCCGCAGAAACACCCTGGAAACGGGGAGGATCGGGCCGGTTCGGGTGCGTGAGTGCGGGTCTGGCGTCGTGGGCACGAGACGAGGACGGGAATCGAGCCTGCGCTGGCTCTCGGCGGCCCTAACGCCCTGGATGGTCGGGTTCGGCCTGCTGGTGTCGTTCACGGCCGATGCCGGCACGGAGAACGCCATCGGTGCGAGCCGGCTCGGGGTGATCGATGCCGAGACCGTTCCGCCCCTGCCGCCCGGCACCCTGCTGATCGGATCCGCCCTGCGCCGCCTCGGCGGCGAGCCGCCCCAGGCGGTGTTCAAGACCGGCGCGCACGTCTTCCCGGTGGTCCAGCGGGGGGGCAAGGGCAACCCGGCACGGCCCCCGGCCGAGAGCTTCGCCCGCCGGGCTGCCAACCTGCGGGAGCCCGGGGGCGCCCTGGTGTTCGGCGACGTCACCGGCAGCGTCACCGGCGTGCTGACGCAGGGAGCCGCGGTCTGGGATCCGGATTCCGAGCCGGAGGCCGCCTTCGTCCCCGTGCCTGATCTCGGCCTCACCACCGGCGCCGGCACCGCCGCCTCCACGGGGGAGGGTACGGCCGACCTCACCGAGGATGGCGGTCCCGAGCGCTTCGACGGCTCGACCCCGCCGGTGCCCCGCGCCATCGCCCTGTCCTCCACGACGCCGGCGCCCGCGGACGCGATCCCCGTCGAGATCGCCGCCGCGAGCCTCGCGCTGCCCGATTTCGCGATCCGCACCGAGCGCCCGGACAGCGCCCAGCCGGTGCCCGAGGATGCGCGCCGGCGCTACGCCGACCTGATCGACCCGAACGCCCTCGACAAGGAGCAGCGCTGCCTCTCCGAGGCGGTCTATTTCGAGGCCCGGAGCGAGCCCGAGGCGGGCCAGGCCGCCGTCGCCCAGGTGGTGCTCAACCGCGTGAAGAGCGGTCTCTACCCGGCGAGCGTCTGCGGCGTCGTCTACCAGAACCGGCACCATTACATGGGCTGCCAGTTCTCCTTCGCCTGCGAGGGCAAGTCCCTGCGCATCACCGATGCCGGCGCCTGGGAATCGGCGACCCGCATCGCCCGCTCGGTGATCGAGGGCCGGACCTACCTCGCCGAGGTCGGCGCCGCGACCCACTACCACGCCGACTACGTCCGTCCGGGCTGGGCGCGCCGCCTGCGCAAGATGGACGTGATCGGCCGCCACATCTTCTACCAGCTCCGCGCCGGGCAGACCTGACCCGGGACGGATCGGGCTTCATAAGAGTGCCTGTCGAAGATCTAAACAATTCTACCTAGGTAGGCGACGACTAAGCAGTCGAAACCAAGGGTTAATTTTACCTTCGATTCTGATAATGCTTGCGCGCCAGGCAACGAGTCTGGCCTCTGGTACGTCGAGACGAGCGCCGCCTGCGCGCCGCTTCTCGTAGTAATGCGTATCAGAGGATGTCCATGACCGCGCCGGCCGCTCGCACCGCTCTCCTTGCCGCCACCCTCGGCGGCGTTCTCCTCGCGGCACCCGCCCAGGCCGGCGGCTGCTACGGCTCCGAATGCTACCGCCACGTCGTCACGCCGCCGGTCTACGACACCGTGCAGGAGAACGTGCTGGTGCGCCCGCCCCGGACGGTCTACCGCACCGCGCCGCCGGTCTACGACACGGTGTCGGAGCGCGTGATGGTCTCGCCGGGCGGGCGGTTCTGGCAGACGAGCCGCGGTCCCGGCGGCGAACTGATCGGATGCTGGGTCACCACGCCGCCGCGCTTCGCCGTGCGCACCCGGACCGTGCTGGTCCGTCCGGCGCAGTCGATCCCCGAGACGATCCCCCCGGAATACGCCAGCGTCAGCCGGCGGGTCCTCGTGGCGCCCGCCCGTGCCGGCTGGGTGCCGGTCGGCGGCGGCTATGGGGGCGGCTACGGCTACCGGTCCGCCGCCTATGGCGGCCCGCTGGTCGGCTCGATCCCGGACGCGGTCGGCATCACCGGGGCCAGTTCCTCGGATGTCGGCGTCGGTCTCGGCTTCTACACGGGCAGCCGGTACGAGGGTTACTGATCCGATCCCGGAGGCTTGATTCCGGACGTCCCGGCGACACCTCACCGCACAACACGGGAGGTGACGATGGGAACGTTCAAGGCCTGGGTGGTCGAGAAGACCGAGGGCGGCCAGAGCCTGGCCTTCCGGGATTTCGACGACGCCGACCTGATGGACGGCGACGTCACCGTGCGGGTGACGCACTCGACCCTGAACTACAAGGACGGCCTCGCGCTCACCGGCGCCTCGCCGGTGGTGCGGCGCTTTCCCATGATCCCCGGCATCGATTTCTCGGGGATCGTGGAGACGTCGGACCATCCCGAATACAAGCCGGGCGACACGGTCGTGCTCACGGGCTGGGGTGTCGGCGAGACGCATCTCGGCGCCTACGCCCAGCGCGCCCGGGTGAAGGGCGACTGGCTGGTGCCCTTGCCGCAGGGATTGACGGCCGAGCAGGCCATGGCGGTGGGCACCGCCGGGTACACGGCGATGCTGTGCTGCATGGCTCTCGAGGCCCACGGCGTGAAGCCGGAGCACGGCCCGGTCATCGTCACCGGCGCCTCGGGCGGCGTCGGCTCGGTCGCCGTGGCGCTCCTCGCGCGGGCGGGCTGGCACGTGATCGCCTCCACGGGCCGGGACGGCGAATCCGACTACCTGAAGGGCCTCGGCGCCGCCGAGATCCTCGACCGGGCCGAATTGTCGAAACCCGGCAAGCCGCTCGGCAAGGAGCGCTGGGCCGCGGGGGTCGACGCGGTCGGCTCCACGACGCTCGCCAACGTGCTGGCCATGACCAAGGCCGACGGCGCCGTCGCCGCCTGCGGACTGGCGCAGGGCATGGACCTTCCGACCTCGGTGGCGCCTTTCATCCTCCGCGGCGTCTCGCTGCTCGGCATCAACAGCGTCACCACCCCGCAGAAGAAGCGCCGCGAGGCCTGGGCGCGCCTCGCCCGGGACCTCGATCTCGACAAGCTCGCCGCCATGACGCGCAAGGTCCGCCTGGAGGAGGTCGGCCGGATGGGCGACGACATCCTGGCCGGCAAGGTCCGGGGGCGGACCGTGGTGGAGGTCGGGTAGGGCGGCTTTCAGGGCGTCGTCCGGGCCTGCGCGGTCGCGTCCCGCGCCCGGCGAGGGCTCGATCCGGTGTCCGATGGGATGGGCGACGGGGTTTTGGGGCCAGGACCGCGGGTCGGGGCCACGGGCCGGGCCTCTTTCTCGACCGCGCGGGAACCATTGCCGTGCTTTCGCTGTAGATGCCTTTATGAGCGTTGCATTCGTCAAAGAGCCCGAAGGCGGGGAAGCATTCGAGAACCTGCCGGATCGGCCGATCTCACCCCACACCAACTTCGTCACGCCGGAGGGCCTCGCGCAGATCGAGGCCGAGGTCGCGCGTCTGGAGAAGGAGGTCGCCTCCCTGGATCCCGCCGACAAGGCGGAGGATTCCCGTATCGGACGCGACCTGCGCTACTGGGCCGCCCGGAAGAACACCGCGCAGCTGGTGGAGCCCAAGAGCGGTGACACCGTTCAGTTCGGCGCCACCGTCACGGTGGTCCGCGAGGACGAGTCCGGGAAGGAGACCCGGCAGACGTTCCGGATCGTCGGCGAGGACGAGGCGGACCCGCACAAGGGCTCGATCTCCTACGTAGCCCCCCTGGCCCGGGCGATCACCGGCAAGACCGTGGGCGACGTGGTCGAGGTGAACGGTCACGACGTCGAGGTGGTCGAGATCCGCTGAGGCGGTCAGCGGCCCTCGAAGCGCGGCCTCAGGGGCACGAGCGCCTCTGCGACATGCTCCATGAAAGCCCGGACCCGTGCCGCGTGACGCAGGTCGGGATGCGTCAGGATCCAGAGGTCCGCCCCCAGCTCCGGATGCGGTCCGGACAGGCGGCGCAGCGCCGGGTTGGTGTCGGCTGTGAAGCAGGGAAGCGGCCCGATGCCGAGACCGGCCTCGACCGCCGCCTCCAGTCCCAGCACCGCGTTGATCCGCAGGCGGACGCGGTCGGGCGTCACCCGCGCCTCCACGAACCGCGTGAACGAGCCCCCCGCCACCAGGGGGCCTGGACTGATCCAGGCCTCCCGGGCGAGGTCGCCATAGGTGCGATCCGCGCGGCCATAGATCCCCCACGCCGTGAGGGCGAGACGCCGCCCGACCAGCGTCTCGCTCGGCTCCCGGCTGATCCGGATCGCCACGTCGGCATCCCGGCGTGAGAGGTTGAGCGTCGCCTCGGCGAGGATGAGCTCGATCCGAATGTCAGGGTACCGCTCCGTGAAGCTCGCGAGCATCGGCATCAGCAGCTCTGCGGCGAAGCCCGCCGGCGCGGTCACCCGCAATTCGCCGGACGGGTTCTCGCCCTGACCGGCCACCACGCGGGCGAAGCGCGTCACGTCCGCCTCGATCCGCCCGGCCGCCGCGATCATCGCCTGTCCGGCGGCCGTCGGCACGTAGCCCGTGCGCAGCCGCTCGAACAGGCGCGTGTCGAGCGTCGCCTCCAAGGCGGCGAGGCGCCGGAACGCCGTCGAGTGGTTGATCCCCAGGTCCTTCGCGGCCGCGGTCAGGCCGCCGCGTTCGGCCACGGCCTTCACGAAGCGGAACGCGTCCCAGTCGAGTGCCACGCCTGGATCCTTGCATCTGTGCAAGAGCACTCTTGCACGGCGGGGCATTCTTGCAAGACGCCGGATGCGCGATGGAGGAGCTTTCCGCCGGCCGATGAACCGGCCGTCCGACACGCAGGAGAAACCACCCCATGGCCAAGGTTCTGGTGCTGTACTACTCGACCTACGGACACGTGGAGCAGATGGCGTATGCCGTCGCCGAGGGCGCCCGCGAGACGGGGGCCGAGGTCGCCGTGAAGCGCGTGCCGGAGCTGGTGCCGGAGGAGGTGGCCCGCCAGAGCCACTTCAAGCTCGATCAGGCGGCGCCGATCGCCACCGTCGACGAGCTGGCGCAGTACGACGCCATCATCTTCGGAACGCCGACCCGCTACGGCAACATGGCCTCGCAGATGAAGCAGTTCATCGATCAGACCGGCGGCCTCTGGATGAAGGGCGCGCTGGTCGGCAAGGTCGGCTCGGTCTTCACCTCCACGGCCTCGCAGCACGGCGGCCAGGAGACGACGCTGACGAGCTTCCACACGGTGCTGTTCCACCACGGCATGGTGGTGGTCGGCCTGCCCTACAGCTTCCAGGGTCAGGCGGGTGTCGAGGCGGTCAAGGGCAACACGCCCTACGGCGCCAGCACGATCGCGGACGGCGACGGGTCCCGTCAGCCCAGCGCCATCGAGCTGGAGGGCGCCCGCTTCCAGGGCCGTCACGTGGCGGGAATCGCCGCCAAGCTGGCGCGGGACTGAGGAGCCAAGAAAAAAGGCTCGGATTGCTCCGAGCCTGGAAGGGAAAAGGCCATTTGGGGGCTGAGAAGGCCTTCGTGATCAATAAACGGACCAGCGCGAAGTCTGTTCCGCTGCCGGCGAAAAATTCTGCGCCGTCAGCGGGGCGCGGCGGCCCGGACGAGGCGGTCGCGGATCGCCTCGCCAAGGCCTGCCTCGGGGATCGGCGCGACCGCGATGGTCTCGGCCCCCGACGCGTCGAGATCGCGCAGGGCACCGAACAGCCGGGCCGCCGCCTCCGCGGGATCGCCCGCCGGACTCAGGTTGAGACTGGCCCGCGCGGTTTCGTGACCGGCCGGACGCCCGGCCCCGAACAGCAGCACCGCCTCGCCGGGCTCGATCCGCACCGCGTCCAGGCGCACCCGCGCCCGCGGCGCGTAATGCGAGGCGAGCATGCCGGGGCTCGCCGGCTGGTCGGCCTCCGCCGCGTCCGGAGCCGCGGGGTCCTGGCCGAGCACCGCCCGCAGCGCCGCCCGCGTGATGCCGCCGGGCCGCAGCACCCGCGGCGTGCCGCCGAGGCAGGCCACCACCGTCGACTCGACGCCCACCGGCGTGTCGCCGCCGTCGAGCACCGCGGCGATCCGGCCTGCAAGATCGTCGAGGACGTGGGTGGCCCGGGTCGGGCTGACCCGCCCCGAGCGGTTGGCCGAGGGCGCCGCCACCGGCCGGCCGGCCTCCGCGAGAAGGGCCTGCGCGAGCGGATGCGCCGGTACCCGCAGGGCGAGGCTCGGCAGGCCGGCGCGGGCGAGGTCGCAGACCCGCGTGCCCGGATGCGCCGGAACGACCAGGGTCAGGGGGCCGGGCCAGAAGGCCTCCGCGAGGCGCCGCGCCTGCGCGTCGAAGACCCCCTCCGCCAGGGCCGCCTCCGCATCCGCCAGATGCGAGATCAGCGGGTTGAAGCGCGGCCGCCCCTTGGCGGCGAAGATGCCCGCCACCGCGGCGGCGTCGGTGGCATCCGCCCCGAGCCCGTAGACCGTCTCGGTGGGGAATGCCACGAGCCGTCCCGTCCGCAGGAGCGCGGCGGCCTCCGCGATCCCGGCCGCGTCGGGGTGGAGCCGCCGGGTCGCCGCCGGGGCCGTTGACCCGGGATCATTCATGCGGGAAGCCGTCTCCGAGGTCATGGCGGCGCAAGCCGCGCGCGCCTATCCTCACCCCGCCCTAGCGCCGGTGCGCGGGCGCGGTCAAACCCGCCCCGGTTCGAACGCGCGGGCGGGCCGCAACACGGGAGGATCGTATGAGTTACCGCGCCCCGGTCCCCGAGATGCTCTTCACCCTCCGGCACGTGGCCGGGCTCGACGCGGTCGATCCCGACGACGCCGAGGCGATCCTGACCGAGGCCGGGCGGATCGCCGCCGGCGTGATCGCGCCGCTCAACCGCCTCGGCGACCGGCACGGCACCCCGTTCGCCGACGGGCGGGTCACGACGCCGCCCGGCTGGCGGGAGGCCTATCGCACCTTCACGGAGGGCGGCTGGAACGGGCTCTCGGCCGAGGCCGACCATGGCGGCCAGGGCCTGCCGAAGCTGGTCGAGGCCGCCTGCACCGAGATGTGGAACGGCGCCAACCTCGCCTTCGGCCTCTGCCCGCTGCTCACCCAGGGCGGCATCGAGGCGCTGGCGGCCCATGGCTCGGACGACCTGAAGGCGCGCTACCTCGCCAAGCTGGTCTCGGGCGAATGGCCCGCCACCATGAACCTCACCGAGCCCCAGGCGGGCTCCGACCTCGCCCTGCTGCGGACCCGGGCCGTCCCGGCGGGGGACGGCACCTACCGGATCACCGGCAACAAGATCTACATCACCTACGGCGAGCACGATCTCGCCGACAACATCGTCCACCTCGTCCTGGCCCGGCTGCCCGACGCGCCCGCCGGCACGCGGGGCATCTCCCTGTTCCTGGTGCCGAAGGTGCTGCCGGACGGCACCCGCAACGACCTGCGCTGCTCCGGCATCGAGCACAAGCTCGGCATCCACGCCTCGCCGACCTGCTCGATGGCGTTCGGCGACAACGGCGGCGCCACCGGCTGGCTGATCGGCCAGGAGAACAAGGGCCTCGCCTGCATGTTCACGATGATGAACGCGGCGCGGCTCGGCGTCGGCCTGCAGGGGGTCGGGGTCGCCGAGGCGGCGACCCAGCGGGCGCTGGCCTACGCCCAGGAGCGCCGCCAGGGCCGGGCTGTCGGGGCCGCCGAGGCGACGAGCCCGATCGTGGCGCATCCGGACGTCCAGCGGATGCTGCTCACCATGAAGGCGTTCACGGCGGCCGCCCGCGCCATCTGCTACCTCACCGCCGCGGCCCTTGACGCGTCGAAGGGGCCGGAGGGGCAGCCCGCCCTGGACCGCGCCTCCCTGCTGACCCCGGTGGCGAAGGCCTTCGCGACGGACCTCGCCAACGAGGTGACCTCGCTGGGCGTGCAGGTCCATGGCGGCATGGGCTTCGTGGAGGAGACGGGCGCGGCGCAGCTCATGCGCGACGCCCGCATCCTCGGCATCTACGAGGGCACCAACGGGATCCAGGCGATCGACCTCACCGCCCGCAAGCTGCCGCTGAACGGCGGGGGCACGGTCCGGTCGCAGATCGCCTGGATGCGCCGGGCCGCGGAGGGGCTGCTCAAGGCCGGCGATCCCGCCTTCGGCCACATGGCGGCGCGGCTGCGCGACGGGATCGGCAGCCTCGACCGGGCGACGAGCCACCAGCTCGCCGCGCTGACCTCGAACCGCCCCGAGGCGGCGCTGGCCGGTGCGACGCCGTATCTGCGCCTGTTCGGCCTGACGCTCGGGGGCGCCTGCCTCGCCCGCAGCGCCCTGGCCGCGAGCGCCGCCCTGAGGGCCGGCGCGACCGATCCGGCGCAGGCCGCTCGCATCGCCCTGGCCCGGTTCTACGCCGAGAACCTGCTGACCGCGGCCGGCGGCCTGGAGCAGACCGTCGTGGCGGGTGGCGCCTTCACGGACGACGCCGCCCTGGCGCTGGCGGTTTGAGGAGCGGATCATGGCCGACACCGTCGCGATCGACGATCTCCCGGGCGGCGTCCGCCTGATCACCCTGAACCGCCCGGAGAAGAAGAACGCGCTCACCGGCGCGATGTACGAGGCCATGCGCGAAGCGCTGGGGGAGGCCGACGCGTCGGACCGGATCGGCGCCGTAGTCTTCGCGGGCCAGCCCGGCATGTTCAGTGCCGGCAACGACCTCGCCGACTTCATGGGCCGGTCGTCCGGTGACAAGGCCGGGAACGGGTTCAGCGCCTCGCCGGCGCTGGCCTTCATCCGCCAGCTGGCCCGCACCCGCACCCCGATGGTGGCGGCTGTCGACGGGATCGCGGTGGGCATCGGCGCGACGCTCTGCCTGCACTGCGACCTCGTCTACGCGAGCCCGGCGGCCCGGCTGCGCATGCCCTTCGTCGAACTTGGCCTCGTGCCGGAGGCGGCGTCGAGCTACCTGCTGCCCCTGCGGGTCGGCCGGCTCAAGGCGACCGAGCTGCTGCTCCTGTCGCGACCGCTCGAGGCCGACGAGGCGCAGGCCCTCGGCCTCGTCAACGCGGTGCTGCCGGCCGACATGCTGGTGGAGCAGGCCATCGCCCAGGCGACCCGGCTGGCCGCCCTTCCGCGCGGGGCGCTGACGGCGTCCCGGGCGCTGATCCGGGGCGATCAGGCGCAGGTCGAGGCGGCCCTGGAGGCGGAGGCCAAGGCCTTCGACGCGCAGCTGCGCTCGCCCGAATCCCAGGAGCGGCTCGCCGCCTTCCTGTCGCGGTCGAAGCCCGCGTCCTCGGCGTGAGCCCGCCCGACCTCTCCCGGAAGATCTGCCTCGTGGCGGGCGCGTCGCGGGGCGTCGGGCGGGGGCTCGCCCGGGCGCTGGGGGAGGCGGGAGCCACCGTGATCGTCACCGCCCGGTCCAGCGAGACGGGCGCGCGCACCGAGATGCGGTCCGAGGCGATCGAGGATACCGCCCGCCTGGTCGATGCCGCGGGCGGGCGCGGGCACCACTACCTCTGCGACCACCGCTCCGAGCGTGCCACCGACACGCTGGTGCACTGGGTCCTGCGCCGGTTCGGGCGGATCGACGTGGCGGCCTGCAGCGTCTGGAGCGGCAACGAGGGCTACGACGGCGAGCGCTACCCGGACGGTGCCGGCTGGGGCACGCCGTTCTGGCGCCGCTCGGCGGAACCGTATCTCGGCCTCCTCGAAGCCGGTCCGGTGCCGGCCCTGCTGCTCGCTCGGGCTGTCGCCCCCGCCATGGTGGCGGCGCGCGCCGGCCTGCTCGCCCTCGTCTCCTTCGGGACCGAGGATTACCTCGGCGACGTCTACTACGATGCCGCCAAGGCGGCCTCCAACCGGCTGGCCCTGGCCTTCGCCCGGGAACTCGCGCCCCATGGCGTCACCGCCCTTGGCCTCTCGCCGGGCTTCGTGGCGACCGAGCGGGCGCGGGATCTCGGCCAGGAGAAGCACGCCACCGAGAGCCCGCTCTACGCCGGCCGGGCGCTGGCGGCGCTGGCCGCGGACCCCGATGTCGCGGCCCGGGCCGGCGCGGTCCTGCATGCCGGCGACCTCGCCCGGATCTACGGGTTCACCGATGCCGACGGGACGCAGCCGGAGCGGTTCCGGGTCGGGCCGTGACGGTCCCCGGCCTGTCGCCGAAATGGCGCAGCGCTCCGGCAAACGGGGCGGATGCGCCCCGGTGCCGGCCGGCGGGGTTGATTCGCGGCGTCCGGACGGGCGTGCTGTCCGGATCGGCGGCTCCGATTGCTGCGGGAGCGAAAAACGGCCTTAATTCCCCCGCAGGTCAGGTCTCGATCCCGTGTCCGCTCCGATCTCAGATCGGGCCGGGACCGTGCGTGTGAACGAAGGAAACTGGCATGTCGGAAGCGAACACGGCCCCGCGCGTGCTGATGGTGTTCCCGAAGTTCTACGAAAACTCCATGTGGAACTTCAAGGAGGCCATGGAGCTGCAGGGCGCCCGCGCGCCCGCGCCCCCGCTGGGCCTGATCACCCTGGCCGCGATGCTGCCGCCGGCCTGGCAGGTGAGTCTCGTCAACCGCAACTGCGAAGAGCTGACGGACGCGCAGATCCAGGCGGCCGACCTCGTGATGACCGGCGGCATGCTGCCTCAGGAGCCCGACTGCCTCGTGGTCATCGACCGCTGCGTGGCGCTGGGCACCCCCGTCTGCGTTGGCGGTCCGGCCCCGACCTCGACGCCGGAGGTCTACGACAAGGCCGACTTCCTGGTGCTGGGCGAGGCCGAGGGCATCCTCGACAAGTTCGTGGCCGCCTGGGAGGCCGGCGAGCGCCGCGGCCGGCTCACGGCCGAGAAGTTCAAGGCCGACGTCACCAAGAGCCCGATCCCGCGGTTCGACCTGCTGACCTTCAGCCACTACCTCTACATCGGCGTCCAGTTCTCCCGCGGCTGCCCGTTCACCTGCGAGTTCTGCGACATCATCGAACTCTATGGCCGCGCGCCGCGGACCAAGACCACGCCGCAGATGCTGGCCGAGCTCGACCGGCTGTACGGCCTCGGCTACCGCGGCCACGTCGATTTCGTCGACGACAACCTGATCGGCAACAAGAAGGCCATCAAGCTGTTCCTGCCGCACCTGATCAAGTGGCAGGAAGACCACGGCTACCCGTTCAAGTTCTCCACCGAGGCCTCGCTGAACCTCGCGGACGATGACGAACTGCTCGGGATGATGCGGGACGCGAACTTCTTCGCCCTGTTCACCGGGATCGAGACGCCCGACGAGGCGACCCTCATCCAGACCCAGAAGAAGCAGAACACCAAGCGGTCGATCGCCGACAGCGTGCACAAGCTCTACGAGCACGGCATGTTCGTTACGGCCGGCTTCATCGTCGGCTTCGACACCGAGAAGGACAGCATCAGCAAGGCGATGTCGCTCTGCATCAGCCAGACCGGCATCCCGATCGCCATGGTCGGCCTGCTGTTCGCGCTGCCCAACACCCAGCTCTCGCGCCGCCTGCGCAAGGAAGGGCGCCTCTACGAGAACTACGCGGCGACCACCGCCGACCAGGGCGACCAGTGCACGCAGGGCATCAACTTCGTGACCCTGCGCCCGCAGCGCGACGTGCTGGCCGACTACCGGGACGTCCTCGAGGAGATCTACGACCCGCCGAACTTCTTCGACCGGGTGCGCGTGGTCGCCCGGCAGGTGAAGCGGCCGAAATTCGCCGCGCAGAAGCTGAACTGGGGCCACATCGCCCACGATCTCTACTCGCTGCTCCGCGTCTGCTGGCGGATGACCGTGCGGCGCCCGGAACTCGCCAAGCATTTCTGGAGCGTGTTCCTGGAGACCGCCCGGCGCAATCCGGCCGCCCTGGAGGCCGTGGTCACCAACATGGTGATCTACCTCCACGTGTATCCGTTCTCCCGCTACGTCATCAGCGAGATCAACGGCCGGATCGCCGAGCTCGAGGCCGGTCGCTGGGTGCAGCCGCCGGTCCTCGCCCCCGAGGTAGAGAGCGGCGGCAAAGCGGCGCCGGTGGGCAAGGTCGCGGCCAAGGCCGAGGTCAAGCATCTCGCGGCGGTGGCCTGAGCGGGAAGCCTTCCCGACTCTGATCCATCACCCTGAGGTCGTCGGGCTGCAGATCCGTCCGCGGGCCGCCCGGGGCGGCGCCCCACCCGGCCCGTGCACGCGCGCGCCGCTTGCAGGCGCGATCGACAGACCCTAGCTGAGCGACGGCGAGGCCACGTCCTCCCCCCGCGCGTGGGGCACAAGTCCGGGACGGCCCGGCCCTTTCAGGAGGGCCGGCATGGCCTGGATCTATCTCGTCACCGCGGGTCTTTTCGAAGTCGTCTGGGCCTTCGCGATGAAGCAGTCCGACGGCTTCACGCGCCTCTGGCCGACGGCGATCATGGCCGTGTCGATGACCGGCAGCGTCGGCTTCCTGGCGCTGGCGATGCGCACGCTTCCGCTGGGAACCGCCTACACGATCTGGACCGGCATCGGCGCCGTCGGCGCCTTCCTGGTCGGCCTCGCCGTGCTGGGCGAGCAGGCGAGCGCCAGCCGGATCCTCGCCGCCGGCCTGATCGGGTCCGGGCTCGTCCTGATGAAGCTGTCGAGCCCGGGCTGAGCGTCAGGCGGCGCGCACCGTCTCCAGGAAGGCGTCGATCTCCCGGCGCAGCTCGGCGGATTGCTCCGAGAGGCTGGCCGCCGAGGCGAACATCCGCGTCGCGGCGGCGCCCGTATCGTCGGCCGCCCGCGCCACCTCGTCGATCGTCCCGGTGACGGCGCCGGTGCCGGACGCCGCCTCGGCGACGTTCCGGGCGATCTCCCGGGTGGCCGAACCCTGCTGCTCGACGGCGGCCGCGATCGAGGTCGCCACACCGTCGATCTCGCGGATGCGCGCCGCGATGCCGTCGATCGCCGCGACCGTCTGCCCCGTCGCCCCCTGGATGCGGCCGACCTGTCCGGCGATCTCCCCGGTGGCCTTGGCGGTCTGGGCGGCGAGCAGCTTGACTTCGCTGGCGACCACCGCGAAGCCGCGGCCCGCATCCCCGGCGCGGGCGGCCTCGATCGTGGCGTTGAGGGCCAGCAGGTTCGTCTGGCCGGCGATGTCGGTGATGAGGCGCACGACATCGCCGATCCGGCCCGCCGCGACGCTCAGTTCCTGCACGAGGCCGGCGGTCTCGCCGGCCTGGATTACCGCGCCCCGGGCGAGATCGGCGGAGCCGTCCACCTGGCGGCCGATCTCCAGAACCGAAGCGCCGAGTTCCTCCGCAGCCGCCGCCACCGTGCCGACATGCAGGGCGGCCTCCTGGGCGGCGCCCGCCACGGTCGCCGAGCGTTCGGCGGTGTGCGTCGCCGTGCCGGCCATCGCCTCGGCCTCGGCACGCAGCCCGAGGGCGGCCTCCGCCACCCGCGCCAGCACGCCGCCGACCGCGGCCTCGAACGCCTCGGCCATCGCGTGGACGGCGTGTCGGCGCTGGACCTCGGCCCCGTCCCGCGCCACGGCCGTCTCGCGCTCCAGGGCGCGGGTGTGGATCAGGTTGTCCTTGAACACCTGTACGGCCGCCGCCATCGCGCCGATTTCGTCGCGGCGTCCCGTGTGCGGGACCGGTACGGTCTCGTCGCCCTCGGCCAGCCGGCCCATCGCGCCGGTCATGCGCTGGATCGGGCGCGCGATCCCGAACAGGGCGAACAGCATCGCGGCGGCGGCGACCGCGAGGCCCACCACGGTGGCGGCCATCGCGATGAGCTTGGCGCGCGTGGCCTCCTGCACCGTCTCGGCGACGTTGGCCTCGGTCTGCGCCCGGGCCGCGGCGATGGCCTCGGTGAGGCTGGCCACCGCCGCGTCGTTCTGCGCGCCCGTCGCGGGATCGAGCACCAGCGCGAGGGCGCCCGGCTGATCCCCCGCGATCATCAGTTCGACCACCTGCAGCTGGATGTTCTGATAGGCGTTCCAGGCGGTGGTGAAGCGCTCGTAGACCGCCCGATCCCTGGGGCTCGTCAGGCGTTCCTGATAGCCCTGCCGCAGGCCGGAGAGTTCGCCGAGGGTGTCGGTGAGCGCCGTCTGGTTCCTGTCGAGGCTCGCGGCGTCGGGGGATGCCACCGCGAGCCGGTAGAGCCGCAGGCGCGCGTCCCGGACGGCCGTGCCGATGGCCTCGGCCTGATTCTGCGCCGGCAGGGCCTGCTGCGAGATCGCCACGGCGTTCCCCTCGATCTCCGACAGGGCCACCGCGCTGGCGAGTCCCTGGCCGACGGCGGCGAGGGCCAGCAGGCCGATCGCGCCTGCTAGAACCGTCTTGAGGGAGAATCGCATGGGAGGGTCCGTCCTGAAGGTCCGTGCCGGCGGCCGCGCCGCGCCTACAGGTCTCCCATGCTCTGGCAGAGGTCTTAAAATTTCAGCGGCGCTATACCAGCATTGCCGCTACAGCCACTTCTTCCACCGGAAGAAAAAGTACGGAAATACAGCGGCGACCACCATCATGATCAGCGCCATCGGGTAGCCGAACGTGAGATCTAGTTCCGGTATGGATTTAAAGTTCATGCCGTAGATCGACGCGATCAGCGTCGGCGGCATGAACACGACCGCCATGACCGAGAACAGCTTGATGATGTTGTTCTGCTCGAGGTTGACGAGGCCGAGCGTTGCGTCGAGCAAAAATTGGATCTTCGTCGACAGGAAGGTGGCGTGCTCCTCGAGGGACTGAAGATCCCGCAGGGTCGAGCGCACGTCCTCGCGCAGGTCGCGCGGGGCCTTGTTGGTCCGATAGGTCGCCGACAGCGAGAGCAGGATCCGCTCCATGGAGACGAGGCTCTCCCGCTGCTTGGAGATCAGGTCGCCGTGCCGGCCGAGGGCGCGCAGCGTGTCCTGCAGCGCGGTGTTGCGAGCGGACGGATCGTCCTGCACCTCGAAGATCTTGCCCGACAGGCGGTCGATGCGCTCGCCCTGAAGCTGCAGCACGTCGGCGGCCCGGTCGATCACCGCTTCGATCAGCCCCGCCAGGATGGTCTCGCCGGAGGTGGCGGAGGCGCTGCCGTTGCCCATCGAGCGCCCGGCGCGCTGCGTGTACATGCGGAACGCCTGTGGCTCCTCGTGGCGCACGGTCACGAGCCGGTTGCCGCGCAGGATGAAGGTGATGCCGGCAAGCCCCGGCTCCTCGGCATCGCTGACCTTCGAGAGCACCCGCCCGGTCATGTAGCGGGCTCCGTCCTCCACGTAGAGCAGCTCCGAGGGTTCGATGTCCTTCATCTCCTCGCGGGTCGGCACCTCGATGCCGGCGAACGATTCGACCTTCAGCTCCTCTTCGCGGCTCGGGCGGATCAGGTCGAGCCAGACGGTGTCCTCGGGAATCGTGTCCTGGAGATCGATGACGCGGCGCTCAAGCAGCGTGGATCCGGCGCCGCCGGCGGGCTGGTGGATGAAGATCACGAACGGGTCTCGGATGCGGATCGGCCACGGTGCAGCGCAGGATTACAGCCCGCATCCGGCACGACGCTGGCCGATGCAAGCTGTGCCGCGGATGTGGCGCTGTTTTCTGACGCTTCCGTGACATCCCGGTCCGGCGCGTCGGCGCCGTTCGATGTCAGGACGCCGGAAGAACCGGCGGACGGCGGTGATGGCGATCGCCGCCGGGGTGGCACAACGGGCCTCGACGAACGCCGTCCCGGACACCGCTCAGCCGACCACCCGAAAGGCCGTCCTCCGGGCGGCCGACGACGTTCGCTCCCCATCGCGCTCCGCCGGGACGGCCATGGAGGGGTGGTGCCCCGGTCCGTGCACGCGAGAGACGGTCCGATCCAGGCTCAGTTGCAGCCGTCACAGATGCTGCGGTCGATCTTGTCGGTCAGGGCGCGCTCGCGCCGCTGCTCTTCGCGAGAGGGTATTTCCCCAGGGCCGAGCGACGTCCCGGGGGGCTTGGTGACGCCGAAGCGATTGGTGTTGGGGGCCGTGATCGTCGACCCGGGACCGCCGCCGGTACCGGTCTCATCGGGGGCGACGGTCTGCGCCGCCAGCGGGGCGGCGAAGGCGAGGCTCAGCGCCGCCAGGGTCGCGGGACGATACAATCCTCGGGTCATGGAACCTCTCCCATCATCGAGAGAACGTGAAACCGTGCCGCGGGTTGCGTGTCCTATCGGCGCCGCGCGGGCTCGCGCCGGAACACGCCGATCATCTCGACATGGCCCGAATGGCGGAACTGGTCGACCGGCGTGACGCTCTCGAGCCGGTACCCTCCGGCGACCAGTGTCGCCGCGTCCCGGGCGAAGGTCCCGGCATCGCAGGCGATGCCGATCACGAGCGGCACGCGCGCGGCGGCCAGTTGCCGGGCCTGTGCCTCCGCGCCGGCCCTGGGCGGGTCGAACACCACCGCGTCGAAGGCGTCGAGTTCGAGGGGAAGCAGGGGCCGGCGGAACAGGTCGCGGCGCTCGGTGGTGATCCCGCGCAGGCCCGAGGCCGCCCGCGTGGAGCGGTCGAGGCCGGCGAGGGCGGCCGCGTCGGATTCGACGGCGTGGACCGCGGCCGTCCGGGCGATCGCCAGCGTCAGGGGTCCACAACCCGCGAACAGGTCGGCGACGCGCCGGGTGCGGGGTCCGAGGGCCGCCAGGGTCAGGTCGCAGAGCGTCGCCTGCCCGGCCGCGGTCGCCTGCAGGAACCCTCCGGGGGGCGGGTAGAGGCGGATCGAGCCGGCGGTGACCGAGACCGGCTCGGCCTCCATGAGGCGCTCGCCGTGCAGGGAGAGCCGGGCGAGGCCGAGTTCGCCGGCGATTCGCACCAGCGCGGCGCCGACACCGGCGCTCACCGGCCCGTGGCCGCGCAGGTCGACATCGAGGCCATGGTCGGTGGCGGTGACGGCCATGTCGAGGGGTTTGCGCCCGTGCCCCAGCGGGGCGGCCAGACGGCGCGCCACGTCGGAGGCCGCATGCAGCGCCGGCACCGTGATCGGGCATTGGTCGATCGGCACCAGCGCGTGGCTGCGCGCCGCCATCAGCCCGGCCTCGGCGCGGCCGTCGATCTCCCGCACGTGCAGGGTGAGGCGGCGGCGTCCGGCGCCGTGCGCGTCGATGGCCGGGGCCGGCTCCACGGCGAGGCGGGCCTGGGACAGGGCCTGGGCGACGAGGCCGCGCTTCCAGGCGAGTTCCGCCGGCCGCGCGAGGTGCTGGGTGCGGCAGCCGCCGCACCGCATGTAGTAGGGGCAGAACGGCTCGACCCGGTCGGGCGAGGCCTGCACGATGCCGAGGAGTTCGGCGCGGCGCTGCTCGCGGCGGATCTCGGCCCGCTCACCGGGCAGCGCGAAGGGCACGAGGAGCCCGTCCTCCGCCACGCCGTCGCCGCGGGCGCCGAGGTCCCGGATCGTGACCGTCTCGCTGGCAGCTGTCTCGCTCACGGCAACCTCGCACCGATCAGGAATTCGGCATTGCCGTCGCCGCCCGGCACTGGCGAATCGATCAGGCCCAGGATCGTGGCGCCGAGCCCCTCCAGGGTCCCGCGAACCGCCGCGCAGACCTCGGCGTGGACCGCCGGATCGCGCACGAGGCCGCCGCGGCCGACCCGCGCGCGGCCGGCCTCGAACTGCGGCTTGATCAGCGCGACGAGGTCCGCCCCCGGGGCCAGCAGCGGCGGCAGGGCCGGCAGAACGAGGCGCAGGCCGATGAAGCTCACGTCCACGGTCGCGAGATCGGGCGCCGGGGTGAGGGCGTCCGGGCCGAGGCTGCGGATGTCGGTGGCGTCCCGGTTGGTCACGCGCGGGTCCCCGGCGAGGCGCGGATGGAGCTGCCCCCGGCCGACGTCGAGGGCGTGGACGTGGCGGGCGCCGCGGGCGAGCAGCACGTCGGTGAAGCCGCCGGTCGAGGCGCCGACGTCGAGGGCGACCCGGCCGGCCGGGTCGAGGCCGAACGCGTCCAGGGCCGCGGCGAGCTTGAGGCCGCCCCGGGAGACGTAGGGATGTTCGGGCACCGCCTCGACCCGTGCCCCCGGGGCGATCGGGTTCGAGGGGCGCGTGAGCGGCCGCCCGTCGATCCGCACCAGCCCGGCGCGGATCGCGGCCTGGGCGCGAGCCCGGCTCTCGAAATGGCCTTGCGCCACGAGGAACAGGTCGGCGCGCAGGGGCGACGGGTCGTCCGCCGGCGGCGCGCGGTCCGGGATGGGCCGGTCTCGGGTCATCAGGGCTTCGTGCGGCCGCGGCAGGTCTGCGGCGGAGGTTTCGGACCGCCGCCCTGTCGAAGGCCGGCGCGCCCCCTACCTAGACCGGTCCGGAGAGGAGAGCCACCGCATGAACCGCACCCTGCCGCTGCTTGCATTGCTCGGGACCGTCGCCGCCGGCGGCGCCCTGGCGCAGGAGCCTCCGAAGGAGGCGGCCAAACCGGCAGAGACCTACTCGGCACCGATCAAGAACGCCAAGGGCGACGCGATCGGCACGTTGGCGATCCGCGACGGGGCGAACGCCCTGGTCCTGCGCGTCACGATCCAGCCCGGCGGCCTGCCGCCCGGCTGGCACGGCATGCATTTCCACGCCGTCGGCGACTGCTCCGACCCGAAGTTCATGAACTCGAAGGCGCACGTGAACCACGACCAGAGCAAGCACGGCCTGCTCAATGCCGAAGGGCCGGACGAGGGCGACCTGCCGAACCTCTACGCGGCGCAGGACGGCTCGGCCAACGCCGAGGTCTCGAGCGAGACGCCGCTCAACGGCGAGGGCGGCCTCAAGGACGGCGACGGCGCGGCGCTGATCATCCACGCCAACGAGGACGACCACAACACCCAGCCGATCGGCGGCGCCGGCGACCGCGTCGCCTGCGGGGTGATCAAGTAGCCGTCGCGGAGGGGGACGGCACGGCCGGCGGGATCGGCCGCGGCCGGCCGTCCTCGTCGATGGCCACGAAGGTGAAGGTGGCCTGCGTGACCCGCTCGCGGACCTGGGTGCAGAAGCGCCGCGCCCAGGCCTCGACCTCGATCTTCATCGAGGTCCGGCCGACATGCGACACCCGGGTGTAGACRCACAGCACGTCGCCGACCCGGACCGGCCGGATGAAGGTCATGGATTCGAGCGCCACGGTGACGACCCGGCCCTGCGCCCGGTCGACCCCCGCGATCCCGCCGGCCTGATCCATCTGCGAGAGCACCCAGCCGCCGAAGATGTCGCCGTTGGCGTTGGTGTCGGCCGGCATGGCGATGGTGCGCACCGTGAGGTCGCCCTTCGGCAGATCGACCTCGGCAGGCGGCGGCGCGCTGTCGGCCGGTGAGAGTGCGACGTGCTGCATGCCGTCCATCCGACCCCCGCGCCGTCAGGACAACAGGCCGACGAGCTTGAGGCCCGCCGCCAGCAGGACGGCGACCGCACTCAGGATGCATTCGAGCGGGATGGATTGCCAGAGGTCCGGCGTCGCCGCCGCGGGCTCGGCGCGTTGCGCAATATCGTTCATCGGGCCTCCTCCCGGGCGCACCGATCTGCCGTCGGCGGTCCCGTTGCCGGCACAATAAAGCAAGGGCCGCCCGCACGCACCCCGAATCAGGACGTGAAAAAGCCCGGCGGCTCGATGGAGCCGCCGGGCCGGTCAAGTCGACGAACCGATCAGTAGTAGAACCGGCGGCGCCAGTAGGGACGGCGGTAGAACGGCCGCGGGCCGTAGTAGAACCGGCGGCGGTAGTAGGGGCGGCGCCAGTAGGGCCGCGGGCCGTAGAAGCGGCGGCGGTAATAGTACTGGGCCTTCTCGGCTACCGCCGGCGCGGCTTCGGCGGGCAGGGCCAGCCCCGGGCCGATGGGCGCGGCGGACGCGCCCTCCGGCGCCGCAGCCGCGAAGCCCAGCACCAGCAGGGCCGCGAGCAGGAATTTCCTCAGCACGGTCTCGACTCCCTTCGTGTGGTTACGTCCTGGTCGACGAACCGCACGGGAAGCGAGGGCCATCCGCCCGGTCCGAAACGCTGCAACGCGTAGGCGAGCGGAACCGTTGCAGCGTAACCGCTGCGACGTTTCGGACAGGGTTGATCGCGGGTTGATCGCGGTGATCCGCCTGACAATCAGGCGATCTTCGTGGTCATGTCCTCGATGCGGGCCTCGGCGCTCTGGCGCACCAGGGCGATGCCGTGCTCGCAATCCTCGCGGCGCACGTAACCCTCGCCCGAATCGGCGATCACCTCGCCGTTGCGCGCCCGCAGGCGCCAGCGCCACTCGCCCTTGGCGTCCCGGTAGAGTTCGAACCGCATGGTGCCGGCTCCCGATTCATCCACTGCAACAACATGGGGGGCCGGCAGCGCAAAAAAAGGATGCATCTCCGGCGCTTGGACGGCGGACCGATCGCCGGGCCGACACCCGGGGCGCGCCGGGCAGAATCCGTGATGGCTTCAGATCCGACGCTGTTCATTGTTTTCGATCATGCGAATGCCGTTGTTTGCTCGACATAATCCCATCTACGCAGTATTCGCCTGCGTCGCAGGGGGCGGGCGAATCGTGCGGGCCGGCTCGGCATGGCCGGACCGCCGTGGCGTGAACGGATCGCGATGAGCGAAAACAGGGCACGGTCCAGCGCGTCGGAATGGGCGGTTCCGGAACGGCGGCTGTCCGCGATCTTCGCCGCCGACATCGCCGGCTATTCCAAGGCGATGCATGCCGACGAGAGCGGCGCCATGCGGGCGCTCCAGGCCACGCGGCGGATCGTCGACCGGCTGATCGCGGGCCGGCACGGGCGGATCGCCAACACGGCCGGGGACAGCGTGCTGGCCGAGTTCGCCTCGGTGATGGACGCTGTGTGCTGTGCGGTGGCGATCCAGAGGGCGCTCGCCGAGGCCGAGGGGGAGGCGGCGCAGTTCCGCCTCCGGATCGGCATCCATATCGGCGACGTCATGGTGCATGACGGCGATCTGTTCGGCGACGGCGTGAACATCGCCGCGCGCCTGCAGACCGCCGCCGAGCCCGGCGCGCTGCGGCTTTCGGAGGCTGCCTACCTGCAGGTGCGCGGCCTGTCGGAGATCGCGTTCGTCGATCTCGGGCTCCAGCGCCTGAAGAACATCGCCCGGCCGGTGCGGGTCTACGCCGTGCCGCCGCCGGACGAGCAGCCGTCGCGCGGCCTCCGGGCCGGCCGCGCCCGCGCCGTCCTGCGGCCCGCACTCGGCGCCGTCGCGCTCCTCGCCGCCGCGGGGCTGGCGCTGACCTGGCCCCGGCTCGTTGGATCCGAGCGGGCGGACGGGCCGGGCGAGGCGGCGCGCCCGCGTCTGTCGCTGGTCGTGCTGCCCCTCGCGAACCAGAGCGGCGAGGCGGACCAAGATTACCTCGCCGAGCAGCTCGCCGAGGATCTCTCCGCCGACCTCGCCCGCGCCCCGGGCACCTTCGTGATCGCGCACGGCACGGCCCAGGCCTACCGGGGACGGCCGGTCGAGCCGCGCGCCGTCGGTCGCGAACTCGGCGTGCGCTACGTCGTGCAGGGCAGCCTGCGGCAGAGCGGCGAGCAGGTGCGCTTTTCCGTGCAGCTCACCGATGTCGAGACCGGGGCTGCCCTCTGGGCGGATCGCTACGACGGACCGCGGGCCGCCGTCGGCGCCGCGCAGGATATCCTCGTCGCCCAAGTCGGCCGCGCCCTCGGCGTGCGGCTCCTGGAGGCCGCCACGCAGTCCCGGTCGGGCCAGCCGGCGGATGCGGTGGACTTGGTCATGCGCGGACAGGCGCTGCTCAACCGGCCCTTCGCCCGCGACAACCACGCCCAGGCCCGACCGCTGTTCGAGCGCGCGCTCGGTCTCGATCCGGCGAATGTCGATGCGCGCCTGGGGCTGGCCGAGGTGCTGGTCGACGGTGTGCTGAACGGCTGGACGACCGAGCGGACGGCGGATCTCGACACGGCCGAGCAGGCGATCGCGTCGGTCCTGCAGGGCGACCCGACGCAACCCTTCGCGCATTACCTGCGGGGGGAGACCCTGCGCGCCCGCGCGCGCTACGCGGACGCCCTCGCGGCCTTCGACCGGGTGCTCGCCCTGAATCCGAGCTTCGCCCGGGCCTACGCCTATCGCGGTCTCATTCAGATCTTCCTCGGCCGGGCCGAGGAGACGGAGCGCGACATCGCCGCTGCCGTCCGCCTCAGCCCGAAGGATCCCCTGCTCGGTGCGTGGCTCGCCCGGGACGGCTTGGCCAAGCTCCATCTCGGGCAGGATCAGGCGGCGATCGAGCCGCTGCGCCGCGCGGCGGCCGTGAACCCGCGCTTCGACTTCCCGCACCTCTATCTCGCCTGCGCCTTCGCGCGGCTCGGCCGGGAGGCCGAGGCACGAGCCTCCCTCGCCGAGTTCCTCAGGCTGCGGCCGGGCTACACCCTCGCCCGCTACCGAAGCCTGACCTCCGACGATCCGACCTTCCTCGCCCAGCGCGCGCGCCTCTACGAGGGACTGCGCCAGGCTGGCCTGCCGGAGAACTGAGCCCGGGCGGCACCCACGAGAGCTTCCCCGTGGTGTGGTGGATTAGAAGTTTTCTTCTTTTCGATATAGGCTGAACCTGCGCTGCGCCGACAAGCCTGCACAATAGCGGGAGGCTCGCGCCCGACTGCGGAGGAACCATGAACGAGATCGTCAAGCCGGACTCCCTGATCGTCGCCGAGGCGGAGAGCCTGACGGAAACGTTCTTCGGAGGCTGCCCGCACGATTGCCCCGACACCTGCTCGATGCTGTTCGACGTCAAGGACGGCCAGCTCCAGGGCGTGCGCGGCAACCCGGATCACCCGATGACCCGCGGCGGTCTCTGCGTGAAGCTCAAGGATTACGAGAAGCGCCACTACCATCCCGACCGGCTGCTCTACCCGATGAAGCGGGTCGGGCCGAAGGGGTCGAAGCAGTTCGAACGCATCACCTGGGACGAGGCGCTGGACACCATCGTGTCGCGCTGGAAGGCGATCATCGACCAGTACGGGCCGGAGGCCATCGCGCCCTACAGCTACCTGGGCAACCAGGGCCTCGTGCACGGGCTGAACGGCGGCGACGCCTTCTTCAACCGCATGGGCGCCACCGTGACCGAGCGCACTTTCTGCGGCGAGGGCTCGTGCACGGCCTGGCTGCTCACGGTCGGGCCGACGGCGGGCCTCGACCCGGACAGCTACATCCACTCCAAGTACATCGTGATCTGGGCCTGCAATTCGGTCAGCACGAACTTGCACCACTGGGCCATCGTCAAGGACGCCCAGAAGAAGGGCGCCAAGGTCGTCGTCATCGACGCCTACTCGTCGCGCACCGCCAAGGCGGCCGACTGGCACATTGCCCCCAAGCCCGGCACCGATGGCGCGCTCGCCATGGCGCTGATCAACTCGATCATCGCGCAGGGCCTCGTCGACCAGGACTACGTCGACAACCACACGGTCGGCTTCGAGGAGCTGAAGGAGCGCGCCGCGGACCGCACGCCGGAATGGGCCGCCGAGATCACCGGCGTCTCCGCCGACGACATCCGCAAGCTCGCCCGGGAAATGGCGACCGAGCAGCCGGTGGGCATCCGCATCGGCGTGGCTCTGGAGCGCCACTACGGCGGCGGCCAGACCATCCGGGCGGTCGCCTGCATCCCGGCGCTCACCGGCGCGTGGCGCCATGTCGGCGGCGGGATCACCCAGTTCGGCGTCTGGGAGCACCCGTACAAGTTCGACGTCATCTGCCGGCCCGACCTGATCCCGGAGGGCACCCGGGTCGTCTCGAACCTGCAGATCGGCCGGGCACTCACCGGCGAGATGAAGCTCGACCCGCCGATCATGTCGATGATGTGCTGGAACTCGAACCCGGTGACGCAAGCCCCCGAGACCGACAAGGTCGTCGAGGGACTGATGCGCGAGGACCTGTTCATGGTCTCGGCCGAGCACTTCATCTCGGACACGGCCTCCTACGCCGACATCCTGCTGCCTGCCACCATGGGCGCCGAGATGGAGGACATGATCCTCTCCTGGGGCCACCTCTACCTGACCTACAACACCAAGTGCGCCGAGGCGCCCGGCGAGGCGATCCCGAACAACGAGATCTTCCGGAAGCTCGCCGCGCGGCTCGGCTACGAGGAGGAGAACTTCAAGTGGAGCGACAGCGAGTGCCTTGAGCACTACGTCGACTGGAACGCGCCGGCCTGCGAGGGCATCGACCTCGCCTACATGCGCGAGCACGGCTTCGCCCGCCTCAAGGTCGGCACGCCGGACGATCGCGCCCCGCACCGGGAGGGCAACTTCCCGACGCCGACCGGCAAGTGCATGCTCAAGGTCGAGGACGCCACGAACTTCGTCGCCCCGCCGTTCCGGCAGATGTACGAGGGCTTCCAGCCCGGCGAGGCCCTCGACCCGCTGCCGGACTACCTCGGCCCGCGCGAGTCGCACGCGAACGATCCCGAGCTCGCCAAGCGCTACCCGCTCAACATCGTCTCGCCCAAAAGCCACTACTTCCTGAACTCCTGCTACGCCAACATGGAGGACAAGCAGAAGGGCCAGGGCGAGCAGTTCGTGATGATCAGCCCGCACGACGCCGAGGCTCGCGGCATCCGGGATGGTGACAAGGTTCAGGTCGCCAACGACCGCGGCGCCTTCAAGGGCGTGGCCCGCATCACCGATGACGTGAAGGCCGGCATCGTCGTGGCGACGCTGGGCTACTGGCGTCAGCTCAACGAAGGCACGGTCAACAGCATCTCGTCCGGCGCCTTCACCGACATGGGCCACGCGCCCTCGTTCTCCGACAACCTCGTCGAGGTCGCGAGGGCGAACTAACCGTTTCGCGCGGTGTGACCCACCGCGTGATCGCGCGCAGCGCGGTGAACCTGGGCAGCGCTATATCCACGGATGTGGCGCCAGCCGGATGGCTTCGGTGCGCCCGCGAGGACGGCGAAGCCGTCATCCGGGGAGGGGATCGGCGCTCCGCCGCCGGCGGGACCATCCGGCTGGCTGGGCTCTCGCCTCGGTCGCGGGCAGACCCCGGCTGTCCATCGGTGCGGAAACGGAGAGATTCACGATCCGGGTGAGGAGGATCGCGGAGACCGTTCGGCTTATCATCGGTGCGGCGCGACACGCTGCATCTTCCCCGAGCCGGCGCCCCGCCATGATGGCCATGACCCGGCGCGTCCCCGTGTCCGAGACTGCGTCGTCCGGAACCGGCACCACCGGTTCGGTGCTGCCGGTCGCGCGCTCGACGCGGGCGGACATGCCGGGTAGCCGCGTGTGGTCGGGGTTTCGCACCGCGTTGCGCACCCGCGTGCCCAGCGTCTCGGGTTTCACCTGCGCGGCGTCACCGCCGGCTTGCCCGGCGAGGGACGGGGGCACCAACGACCGAACCGGCCATCAACCATAAAAAGGCCGCCCGGGACGGACCCGTCCCGGGCGGCCTGAACGCCGATCTCAGGAGCGGGGCGCCCGCTCCAGCCAGCCGATGTTGCGGCCCTCGCCACCGCCGCCGCCGCTGCTGCGCGGACGCGCATCGGCCCGCTGGGGCCGAGCGTCCCGGATCGGGCGGCCCTGGCTCGGGCGCTCGCCCTGGGGCCGGGCGGGGGCGGGCCGGTCCGACCGGGCCTCGCGGCCCTGCGGGCCGGGACCGCGGCCGTCACCGCGAGCATCGACCCGGCTCTCCTGGGGGCGGCCCTGACGGGGCGCACCCTGGCCGCCGAAGCCACGGCCGCCACCGGGCTGTCCCTGCTGGGGACGACCCTGCTGCTGCCGGGGCCGCTGGCCCTGACGGCCGCCGCCGGGGCGCTGCTGCTGACGCTCGGGCCGGCGCTCCTCCTCGCGGGCGATCTCGGCGGCTTCCTGGCGCGAGGGCGGGGTGAAGCCCTCGGGGAAGCCTCCAACCGGCACCTTCTGCCGGGTGATGCGCTCGATGTCGCGCAGGTAGGCCTTCTCCTCGTCGTTGCAGAACGAGATCGCGAGCCCGTCCGCGCCCGCCCGGGCGGTGCGGCCGATCCGGTGGACATAGCTCTCGGGCACGTTCGGCAGGTCGAAGTTGATGACGTGGCTCACGCCCTCGACGTCGATGCCGCGGGCCGCGATGTCGGTGGCCACCAGAACCCGGCAGTCGCCGTCCTTGAAGGCGGCCAGCGCCCGCTCGCGCTGGGGCTGGCTCTTGTTGCCGTGGATCGCCGCCGCCGCGATGCCGACCTTGTCGAGGCCGCGCACCACGCGATCCGCCCCGTGCTTGGTGCGGGTGAAGACCAGGACGCGCTCGATGGCCGGATCACGCAGGATATGGCCGAGCAGCGCCTGCTTGGCGCCGGTATGGACGAAGATCACCTGCTGGTCGACGCGCTCGGCCGTGGTGGCCACCGGCGTCACCGCGACCTGAACCGGGTCGGCGAGGTACTGCGCCGCCAGCCCAGCGATGTTCTTCGGCATCGTCGCCGAGAAGAACAGGCTCTGGCGCTTCTCGGGCAGCATCTTCACGATGCGCTTGAGGGCGTGGATGAAGCCGAGGTCGAGCATCTGGTCGGCCTCGTCGAGGACGAGGATCTCGACGCCGTCGAGGGTCAGGGACCGGCGCTCGATCAGGTCGATCAGCCGGCCGGGCGTGGCGACAAGGATGTCGACGCCGGGCGCCAGGGCGCGCTCCTGGCGGCTGATGGTGACGCCGCCGAACACCACCGTGTTGGTGAAGGACAGGTGGCGGCCGTAATCCGAGAAGGATTCGGCGATCTGGTTGGCGAGTTCGCGGGTCGGCGAGAGCACCAGCACCCGGCAGCCGCGGCGCGGGGCGCGCCGGTCCGAGAGGGCGAGGCGGTGCAGGATCGGCAGCGCGAAGGCCGCGGTCTTGCCGGTGCCGGTCTGAGCGATGCCGCAGAGGTCGCGACCCTGCATGGCCGGCGGGATCGCCTGGGCCTGGATCGGGGTCGGCGTGACGTAGCCGGCTTCGCTGAGTGCCCGCAGGACGGGCTGGGCGAGGCCGAAATCGGTGAATTGGGTCAAGGAGGTATCCGATGCAGCAGGACCGGCCTGGCCCCTCGCAGCTTCGCGAGCGGTGCCGTGTTCGGGTCGGTCCGTTGGCAGGGGGCAGCCCGCGTGATGGGGCGGCCCGGGTGCATGCACGTTATGAAGAGGGGGGCCGGATCACGCCGGTAGGCGTCCGATCCGTCACGCAGCCCCCTCAAGCGGGCCGTGACGGCCGCTGACGCTGCACCGCCGATATGACGATGTGCGCCTGCGAAGTCAATGCGCGGCAGGTTTGCGATCCCGTCGGGGCCGGGTCCCGGACCGAAACGCTCCGCCACGGGTCGGSCGGCCTGCGGCCGGGGTCAGCAGAACCACGCGGGGCCGGCGCATTTCCGGTGTCTCCCCTCGTCGTCCCAGGACGGATGGTGCTTGAGACTGCGGCAGGACCGCCCCGAGCGGGCGATGAGATCTCCGGGATCCAGCCCGATGTCTTCCAGATCTCTGCAATCGAAGCGGTGCAGATTTCTCAGATCCAGAAATTTACGGGACAAACATTTTATTGAAACGGCCACATGCTTGAACATCGGTCGCCTCCCTGCCTGAGGAAGAAGTAAAGATGCGTCAATGCTGATCTCGTTTCAGTGTCGCTGCGCACGTCAGCCTCGGAGACAGAACATCCCCGTTCCGGACTTGCGTTTCCGGATCGCCGTCATGCTATGATTGCCGCAACGAGGCGCCACGTTCAGGGTCCGGAGCGCAAGGCGAAAAAGGCGATGGCGAGGCGTCTGGCGGCTATCCTGGTGGCCGATATCGTCGGTTACAGCCGGCTGATGGGCACCGATGAAGCGGGTACGATCCGGCGCCTCAGAGTGCTCCGTCGCGACGTCACCGATCCGGCAATCAAGAACGCGCAAGGCCGCATCGTGAAGTCGATGGGGGACGGCCTTCTGGTCGAGTTTCCCAGCCCGCTGCGGGCCGTCGCCTGCGCGATCACCATCCAGCGGGCGATGGCCGGGTTCGAGCCGGCCTTGCCGGACGAGAAGCGGTTCAGGCTGCGCTTCGGGATCAACGTCGGCGACGTGATCGCCCAGCCGGATGGCGACCTGTTCGGCGACGGCGTCAACGTGGCGGCGCGCCTCGAGCCCCTGTCGGAGCCCGGCGGCCTGTGCGTGTCGCGCTCGGTCCACGAACAGGTGCGGGACAAGGTCCCCTACCGCTTCGAGGACCGGGGCAAGTTGGACCTGAAGAACATCGCGCGCCCGATCGGCGTCTTCGCCCTCTCGGCGGAGGCCGTCCAAAGCCTGGCGCCGCCCGACGACGACGAGGAGGACGCGGACGAGCCGCCCGCCGCGAGCCAGCCGGCTCCGCCCCCGCCTCCGGCCGCGGCGGCTCGCCCGCGCCGGGGCCTGGGC
>NZ_JBFULS010000050.1:0-42654 GCF_054049775.1 Methylobacterium sp. P5_C11
ACGATCGTCGCCGCCCGTCGGCTTGGGCGCGACGTGGCCTTCCTGCGCGAACCGCGCTTGGGCGCGACGTGGCCTTCCTGCGCGAACCGCTCCGACCAGCGGCTGGCACTCGACACGCTTACACCGAACCGGGCCGCCGCTCGATGGAAGGAGGCGCCCTCGGCCACGGCCGCCACGACACGCTCGCGCAGATCGACAGACAACGGTGAAGGCATCGAGGGCTCCTTCACCACTCAACGCGGCAAACCGCTAACCCGTCGCAACGCGGCCGGGCACGGCTCTAAGGCTTTGGCGGACCACTGACGGAAGGGCGCGGGCCGCCTCCGAGACTTATCCGGAGGGACGCGTCGACCAGGGCCGCCGAGGCCGCGACGCGCCGCGTTGGCATCTCCGTCGTCGGACTGCTTTCAAGGTAGAGACACGGATGCCGACAGGCCGACCCGTCCCGGTCGGGGACGGCTTTCGGCGCGGCACGACTGGAGGTCGGAGATGGACGAAGCCACGCGGATCGATCGCCTGGAAATGCGCCTGATGGAGCAGGACGCCACGATCGAGGACCTCAACCGGACCGTGACCGAGCAGTGGCGGCTGATCGACCGGCTGGCGCGGCAGCTGGACATGCTCCGGGATCAGGTGGAGGAGGCGGCCGCCCGGGCGTCGCCGCGGGGCTCGGAGCCGCCGCCGCCGCATTACTGAGGCGGGACGGCCGGCGCGCCGCGCAGGCGCACCGGCCGGCGTGTCAGAAGTTCGCCTGCGTGACGAACTTGGTGACCAGGTAGGCGTCCAGCGCCTCCGGGCCGCCCTCGCTGCCGTAGCCCGAATCCTTGACGCCGCCGAACGGCGTCTCCGGCAGGGCGAGGCCGTGGTGGTTGATGGAGATCATCCCGCTCTCGACCGTGTTCGACACCCGGGCCGCCCGCTCGGCGGAGCGGGTGTAGGCGTAGGCCGCGAGCCCGTAGGGCAGGCGGTTGGCCTCGGTCAGCGCCTCCTCGTCATCCGAGAACCGGTTGATCATCGCGACGGGGCCGAACGGCTCTTCCTTCATGAGCCGGGCGGTCAGCGGCACCTCGGTGAAGACCGTCGGCTCGAAGAAGTTGCCCTGGTTTCCGATGCGGTTGCCGCCGGCGCGCAGCGTCGCGCCGCTGGACTTTGCATCCGCCGTGAGCGCCGCGATGGCGTCGAGGCGCCGCGCGTGGACGAGGGGACCCATCTTGGTCTCGGGATCGAGCCCGTCGCCGACCTGAAGGGTCTTGGCGAAGGTGGTGAAGCCCTCGACGAAGCGGTCGAAGACCGAGTCGTGGACCAGGAAGCGGGTCGGCGACACGCAGACCTGACCGGCGTTGCGGAACTTCGACGGGGCGAGAACCGCGATGGCCTTCTCCACGTCGGCATCGCCGAACACGATCGCCGGGGCGTGGCCACCGAGTTCCATGGTGGCCCGCTTCATGTGCTCGCCGGCGAGCGCGGCGAGCTTCTTGCCGACCACGGTCGATCCGGTGAACGAGATCTTCCGGATCACCGGGTGCGGGATCAGGTAGGCCGAGATGGTCTCGGGGTCGCCGTAGACGAGCGAGAGAGCGTCGCCCGGAATGCCGGCATCCAGGAAGGCCCGCACCAGGGCGGCGCAGCTCGCCGGGGTGTCTTCAGGTCCCTTCAGGATCACCGTGCAGCCGGTGCAGAGGGCGGCCGAGATCTTGCGGACCGCCTGATTGATCGGGAAGTTCCAGGGGGTGAAGCAGGCCACGGGACCCACCGCCTCGCGCACCGCCACCTGCAGCACGCCGTCCGCGCGGGCCGGGATGACGCGGCCGTAGGCGCGCTTCCCCTCCTCGGCGAACCAGTCGATGATGTCCGCCGCCGCCAAAGTCTCGACGCGCGCCTCGGCGAGGGGCTTGCCCTGCTCCAGGGTCATGATCCGGGCGATCTCGTCGACCCGGGCGCGCAGCAGGTCGGCCGCCTTGCGCATCACCTTGGCGCGTTCGAAGGGGGCGACCTTCCGCCAAGCCGGGAATGCACGGGACGCGGCCGCCAGGGCCTCGTCGAGATCCGCCGTGGTGGCGACGGCGCATTGGCCGATCGTCTCGCCCGTGGCGGGGTTGAGGACCCCCAACGTGTCGCGGTCGGCACCCGCGCGCCAGCGCCCGGCGATGTGAAGCTCGGTATCCGGATACATCGGTCGATTCCCGCTCGGCCGCACCTTCGGCCGCAGGCGGAATGTGGCGATGTGGCGCGTCTCGGCAATCCCCGTGGCGGTATGGCTGGGGCGGCCTGTCGTCAGGCGGCCGCGCGGGCAGGCTCCGGAGCCTGCACGACCGTGGCCGTCCCGTGACGGGCACGCAGGGTTGCGCCCTTCGGCACCACCTGCCACCCCTCGCGGCAGCCGTCGATCGGCTCCGAGACCACGACGATGCCACCCGGCCCCTCGCGGAAGTACAGGCTCGGCGGACGACCGTCGCAGGCCCAGCGGTAGGCCGTGAGGGTCTCGCCGTCGGTGAGCAGCGCCGTAAAGCGCAGCGGCTCGCAGACGTTGGCGGCTTCCATCAGCTCGCGGACGGTCTTCAAGGTCCGCGCCATGGCGCCGACGGGATCGGCCTCCAGGCCGTTGGCCAGCGCCAGCAGGAAGATCGCCTCGGAATCGGTGCTGCCGCGGCGGTGGTCGTAATAGGCGTCCGGGATCAGCGCCTCGAGCCGGCGCTTGATCCGATGGTAGCCGCCGATCTGGCCGTTATGCATGAACAGGTGCCGGCCGTAGACGAACGGGTGGCAGTTCGCCCGGGCGGTCGCGGTGCCGGTCGAGGCGCGGACATGGGCGAAGAAGGTTCGCGCCCGGACCTGCCCGCAGAGGTTCACGAGGTTCTCGTCCGACCAAGCCGGGGAAATGTCGCGATAGACACCCGGCTCCGGCCGTTCGGCGTACCAGCCGATACCGAACCCGTCGCCGTTGGTTTCGGTCTTCCCTTCGTCGGCGTGCAGCGACTGATGCACCAGCGAATGGGTGGGCGCGCAGACGAGGTCGGAGAGGAAGACCGGCTCACCGCTATAGGCGAGGAAACGGCACATGTCGGACGATGATCCTTTCGCTGTGATCCGCACTCGATCCGATGCAACGCCGCGCCTCAGGCGGAGACGTTCCGTCGCAGGAGGTTAACAGTCGGTCCACGCCGGTGAACAGTTTCTTAACCGCACGGAAACTGCGCCATTTTCGAGCGTTCCGCATCAAAATGGGGCTGGCTGTTCGCAGGGCAGGCATGCCCCGTTCGAGCGACCCGACTCTTGTGAGCCGACTCATGTCAGGCCAGCATGGCCGAATCGGGGAATCAGAAGTTCGCCCCTGAGGCGACAGCCCGAGACGGGGCGACCTACCGGCAGCAGGAGAGTTTCATGGATCGCGCAACGCCCGATAGTTCCGGCCCCGTGGCCCTCGTCGTCGAGGACGACGCGGCGGTGCGCGACCTCGCGACCGCGGTGCTGGAGGAGACCGATCTCGGCGTGATCGCCTGCGACACTGCGGAGG
This sequence comes from Methylobacterium sp. P5_C11, assembly GCF_054049775.1. NCBI lineage: Bacteria > Pseudomonadati > Pseudomonadota > Alphaproteobacteria > Hyphomicrobiales > Methylobacteriaceae > Methylobacterium > Methylobacterium sp. P5_C11. The sequence continues at coordinate 3,515 of NZ_JBFULS010000050.1, forward strand.
CTGCGCTCTCGGTTCTGGAGCGGTCGGACGTCACCGTCGCGCTGCTCTTCGCCGATGTGCGGCTGCCGGGCGCGATGGATGGCGTGTCCCTGGCACAGGCGGTCAAGCGGCGCTGGCCGGGCGTGCGCGTGGTCGTCACCTCCGGGGCGAGCCGGGATGCACGGCTGCCCGATCAGGCCGTCTACATCCAGAAGCCGTGGCGAGCCCTCGACGTGCTGGTCCAGGCCGAGCACGCAACCATGGCCGCGAAGGCAGCCTGAGCCCAGGGCGCGAACCCGTACCGCGCCCCTTTCCGACATCACGCGCAGGGGCGCGACCGAGGGCGGCTCGACAGCGGCCCTCGTGGTTCAGTGCCGGGTCACGTCATTGTGCTTGCCGGATGGGGCCGGGGTCGGTCGCTGCAACCGCGGGTCCGGCGTCGCCCGGCATGCTCCAAAGAAAAAGCCCGACCGCTCGCGCGGGCCGGGCTCTCTCAAAACCGGTTCGGGGCAGCTCAGGCGGCGGGCGTCGTGCCGGCCGGGGCCTGACCGGCGGCGCTGCCGCCCGGGGCCTGCGTCGGAGACGGGGACGGGAAGCCGGGACGGCGGCCGCCGGCGGGGAAGCGGGGCTTCGGCTTCGGCGCGGCGATCAGGCCCTCGCGGATCGCGGTCTTGCGGGCCTGCTTGCGGGCGCGGCGGACGGCCTCGGCCTTCTCGCGAGCCTTGCGCACGGACGGCTTCTCATAAGCCTTGCGCTGCTTCATCTCGCGGAAGATGCCCTCGCGCTGCATCTTCTTCTTGAGGACGCGGAGCGCTTGATCGACGTTGTTGTCGCGAACGAGTACCTGCAACGGACTTGATCCTCTGGACCTGAAGTTCTGGGTTCACGCGGCCCGCCGCCGATCTGGAAACCGGCAACGTCCCTCGCCCGGATTGAACCCGGGAGGGACGGGAACGTCGGTTTCCGAATCGGCGTGGAGCTCACGCCTTGGCGGGGCTATTACACCAAGCGCGCACCAGTTCCAACCTGCCTGCGCGATCCATCTGCGCCGCCGCCGTGCTAGGTTGCGCGGATGAGACACGACGACTCGCAGCAATTCGCCAGCGACAACTACTCCGGCATCTGCCCGGAAGCCTGGGCGGCCATGGAGGCGGCCAACCGGGGCCATGCGCCGGCCTACGGCGAGGACGCCTGGACGGAGCGGGCCGCCGACGCGTTCCGCGACCTGTTCGAAACCGAGTGCGAGGTGTTCTTCGCGTTCAACGGCACGGCCGCCAACGCCCTGGCGCTGGCCGCGCTGTGCCAGTCCTACCACAGCGTGATCTGCGCGGACTCGGCCCACGTCGAGACCGACGAGTGCGGCGCACCGGAATTCTTCTCCAACGGCTCGAAGCTGCTGACCGTCCGGACCGAGGGCGGGAAGCTCACGCCGGATGCGATCCGCGGTCTGGCCCAGAACCGGAGCGACATCCACTTCCCGCGCCCGCGGGTGGTGACGATCACCCAGCCCACCGAGACGGGGCAGGTCTACACCCTCGCGGACCTGCGGGCGCTGTCGGCGACGTGCCGTGAACTGGGGCTCGCCCTGCACATGGACGGCTCGCGCTTCGCCAATGCCTGCGCGAGCCTCGGCTGCAGTCCGGCCGACATGACGTGGCGGTCGGGTATCGATGTCCTGTGCTTCGGCGGGACCAAGAACGGCATGCATGCCGGCGAGGCCGTGGTGTTCTTCGACCGGCGGCTCGCGGAGGATTTCGGCTACCGCTGCAAGCAGGCCGGCCAGCTCGCCTCCAAGATGCGGTTCCTCGCCGCCCCCTGGGTCGGCATGCTGGAGAGCGGCGCGTGGCTTAGGAATGCCGCCCACGGCAATGCCTGCGCCCGGCGTTTCGCCGAGGCGGTCGCCGGGCTGCCGGGGGTGCGGGCGCTGTTCCCCGTGGAGGCGAACGCCGTCTTCCTGACGATGCCGGCCACCACCATGGACGGGCTGCGCGCCCGCGGCTGGCGGTTCTACACCTTCATCGGGGGCGGGGCGCGGTTCATGTTCGCCTGGGATGCGCGGCCCGAGCGGGTGGACGCGCTGGTCGGCGACCTGCGCGCGCTGGCCGCCGCGGCGGCCTGAGCGGGTGGACACCGAAGTGCTGAGCCAACCCTTCAAAAGGTGTTTCGCGCGCTGGTGTCGAGTCTCCCTGAGGAGTGTCAACACGCTTGTGCGACGTGCGCACGGTCGTCCTTGCGAGCGCAGCGAAGCAATCCAGTGTCGCGCGACGCCTGCCGATGTCATGCTGCCCTGGGTCGCTTCGCTGCGCTCGCGATGACGGTGGCGCCGAAAGCCCAGGCTTGAGAGGGACGGGTGGGTGCGACGCTTCGGCGACTCGGCCCCTACAGCAGCGCGAGATCCGTCGTGTCGGTGCTCGGGAAAATCCGGCGCAGGCTCGCCTGATCGAGGCCGTACAGGCGCCGGAACAGGCTGCCGAGCAGCCCCCGGTAGTCGGTGAGGACCGGATAATCCCGGTTCTGGAACAGGTGCGCCTCGTCGGCCCGGACCTGCGGTCCCGCGATGCGGCCGCCCCGGACGCCGCCGCCCAGGATCCAGTAGACGCTGCCGTGACCGTGATCCGTGCCGCGGTTGCCATTCTCCCGGAACGTGCGCCCGAACTCGGACAGCACCACCACGACCGTGTCGGACCAGCCGGACCCGATCTCCTCGACAAAGCCGGAGAGGCCGCGTCCGAGTTCGCCGAGCCGGTCGGCGAGGTAGCCGGTGCCGGCGCCCTGGTTCACGTGGGTGTCCCAGCCCCCGACATCCACGAAGCCGAGATTGAACGTGTCGCGCATCAGGCGGCCGATCCGCCGGGCCGACAGCTCGAAGCCCTTGGGCGAAACCGCCCCCCGGTCGGCCTGCGCCGCATGGTCGGAGATCGACTGGTAGACCGCGTCGCGCACCCGGAACCCCTCGGCCACGGCGGCGGCCAGCTTGGTGTCGCTGTACATGGCGGCGATGAGGCGGGCCTGCCGGTCGTCAATGCCGGGCTTGCCGACGCCGTTGATGGCGATGTTCGGCACCGTCTCGCGGCCCCGGAAGATCAGCGGCATCTGGTCTGTGAAGGCGATCGGCCGGATCCGGGTCAGCTCGGCGGCGAGCCGGGCCATGAAGCCGGAATTGTAGTCGCGGGCGGAGCCCACGTTCTGGCCCATCTCGATCGTGTCCTGGGTCTCGAAATGGCTCCGGGTCAGGTCGTCGGTGCCGGCGAAGGGTACGAACGCCGCCTGACCGTTCGCGTAGAGCGGCAGGAGCGTGTCCCGAAGCGCCGGGTGCAGGCTCCAGTCGCCGTCGAGCGCCAGGGCAGCCTTGGGGTCCGCGGCGTCCGACTTGGCGATCGCGAGATGCGGCCTCGACCGGTAGTAGAAATCGCTCCCGGTGGGGATCACCACGTTGGCGGCGTCGTAGGCGCCGCGCAGGAACACCACGAGGAGGCGCGCATCGGCCTTCGGGGCCGCCCAGACGCGGCCGGCCACCGTGGACAGGCCCAGCGCCGCGGCGGCGCGGATCAGATCGCGACGGTTCATCGCATGAACTCCGGCGAGGCGAGGTAGAGGGTGTTCCAGTCCTGCGGCGAGACCGCTTGGGCGAGGGCCGCCCGCGTCGCCGCCGACAGGGTGGCGGACACGGTCGAGAAGTAGAGCCCGTTGGCGAGCACCGGAAAGGCCGGCTCCTCGGCCTGATCGGGCGGCGCCGGTTTGAACAGGCCGGCCGATCCGGACCCGATCTGCCGGGCGATCTCGAACCGCGTCGCGAGCTGCCCCGGACCGCTCCAGGCGGCGGCGTCGAGGGGGTACCCGTCCGGCGTCGAGCGGTTGAACAGCCCCTCGCCGAGGCGGTTCAGCCAGCCGAGCACCGGGCCGGCATTGCGGATCACGCGCTGGTCGTAGGCCATGCGCAGGGCCGAGAAGACGTAGCGCACCGGAACCTTGAAGGCGCCGCTGCGCTCGGCCGTCAGCGCCGGTTCGCGCGCCAGGGCCTCCGTCACGGCGGCGATGTCGCCGTCGCTCCGGCTGAAGACGGCCGCGAGCCGGGCCACGAGCGCCTCGTCCGGCGCCTGACCCAGGAGGTAGGCGGCGAGCGCCCGAGAGACGTTCGTCGCGGTGGCGCGGCTGCGGGCGATCAGGTCCACCGCCTCTTCGACCTCCAGCCAGCCGCGGCCCTGGATGTGCCCGCCGAGGAAGACCTTGTCGCCGTAATCATGCCGGTTCGGGTTGAATTCGAACAATCCGTCCCGCCGGAAGTCGGCGGCGTGGTCGGGGCGGAGCTTCGGATCCTCGGGCTTCAGGTCGATGCCGATTCCGGTGAGGATCCGGGCCAGCGCCTCCACGTCGCCCTGCGTGTAGCCGGAGCCGACACCCATCGTGTGCAGCTCCATGATCTCGCGGGCGTAGTTCTCGTTGATGCGGCCGGCGGCGTTGTCGGCATTGTCGAGGTAGCGCAGCATCGCCGGGTGGCGCAGGCTCGCCATGAGCAAGTCGCGGAATCGCCCGAGGGCGTGCGGGCGGATCGCCGTGTCGAGGTAGTCGCCCACGGCGGCGCGCAGGGTGGACTTGCCCTGGTGGACGTTGAACCGGTTGAACCAGAACCACGTCAGCCGCTCGCGCAGCTGGTCCGGGCTGTAGAGCGCCCGGAGCACCCAGACGGAGGCGGCGTTCCGCGCATGCGTGTTCAGCGCGGCCTGGAACGCCTGCTGGGCGGCCTTCCGGGCGTCGGGATCCGCGATGTCCTTGAACGCCTTGGCCTGCGCGTCGAGGGCCTGGGCGCGTTCGAGCAGGCTGCCCTGCGGCGTCAGCGCGTCGACCTCGGCCTGCGCGGCCGGTGGCAGGCGCGTTTCGGTCGGCGGATGGAGCTGTGCCTGCAGCCAGCGCACCCGTCCTTCGGCCTGAAGCTGCGCGAAGGACGCGGGCGAGGCCCCCCAGGTCAGGGCATTGAGGAAGGCGGCGTCGGCGGCCGCGGGCGGCGGCGCGTCCGCCGCACGGAGGCCCGCGCTCGCCGAGGCCAGCAGCAGCGTGGTCACGAGAAGACGGCGTGTGGCGGCGCGCGACATCGGAGCCTTGCCCGGACGGTGGATCGGCCGGGGCAGCCTGTTGCCGGCGCCCTGTACCGTGCCTGAAAGGCCGCCCCGTGAAGCCCGCGTCTTTGCCAATATCGGGGCTTGCCGCTACACGATCCCGAGATCCACCGCGCGAGGCCGCGCGCCGCGCGACCACGTTCCGCCGACCCAGAGCGTTCGCTCCATGCTGATGCAGACCAAGACCGAAGCGAAGCCGGCCGATCCGGTGGCGCGGCGGCGCACCTTCGCGATCATCTCCCACCCGGACGCGGGCAAGACCACGCTCACCGAGAAGCTGCTGCTGTTCGGGGGCGCGATCCAGCTCGCCGGCGAGGTCAAGGCCAAGCGCAACCGGGTCTCGACCCGCTCCGACTGGATGGGCATCGAGAAGGAGCGCGGCATCTCGGTGGTCACCTCGGTGATGACCTTCGAGTACGGCGACTGCGTCTTCAACCTCCTCGATACGCCCGGCCACGAGGATTTCTCGGAGGATACCTACCGGACGCTGACGGCGGTCGATTCGGCCGTGATGGTGATCGATGCGGCGAAGGGCATCGAGGCGCGCACGCGCAAGTTGTTCGAGGTCTGCCGTCTCCGCGACATCCCGATCGTCACCTTCATCAACAAGCTCGACCGTGAGGCCCGCGACCCGTTCGAGCTGCTCGACGAGATCGAGAAGACGCTCGCCCTCGACGTCGCCCCAGTCACGTGGCCGATCGGCACCGGCCGCAACTTCTCGGGAACCTATGAGCTCGGCGGCAACCGCGTGCGCCGGCTCGACGCCGCCGAGGATGCCGGGATGGTGGCGGTGTCCGGTCCGGACGACCCGCTGTTCGACGAGCTGCTCACCGAGAACGGCGCCGCGGCTGCGTGGCGCGAGGAGGTGGAGCTCGCCGAGGGCGGCCTCAAGCCGTTCGACCTCGACGCGTTCCGCGAAGGCCACCTGACGCCGGTCTTCTTCGGCTCGGCGCTGCGCAATTTCGGCGTGCGCGACCTCATCGACGGCCTCGCCAAGGTCGCGCCCCCGCCCCGCGGCCAGGACGCCGACAAGCGCCTCGTGGAGCCCACGGAGCCGCGCATGACCGGCTTCGTGTTCAAGATCCAGGCGAACATGGACCCGAACCATCGGGACCGCATCGCCTTCATGCGGGTCTGCTCGGGCAAGCTGAACCGGGGCATGAAGGCGCGACTGGTGCGCACCGGAAAGCCGATCTCGCTGTCGGCCCCGCAATTCTTCTTCGCGCAGGACCGCGCCATCGCGGACGAGGCCTATGCCGGGGACGTGGTCGGCATCCCGAATCACGGCACCCTCCGGATCGGCGACACGCTCACCGAGGGCGAGGATCTGGTGTTCCGCGGCGTGCCGAGCTTCGCTCCCGAGATCCTGCGCCGGATCAAGCTCACCGACGCCATGAAGGCCAAGAAGCTGCGCGAGGCGCTCCAGCAGATGGGCGAGGAGGGCGTCGTCCAGGTCTTCGTTCCGCAGGACGGCAGTCAGGCGATCGTCGGCGTGGTCGGCGCGCTCCAACTCGACGTGCTCAAGGAGCGGCTCCAGGCCGAATACGGCCTGCCGGTGGATTACGAGACCTCACGGTTCTCGGTCTGCCGTTGGGTGTCGTCCGACTCGGAGGCCGACCTCGACAAGTTCATCGATTCGCACGGCTCGGCCATGGCCAAGGACCTCGATGGGGCGCCGGTCTTCATGGCGACGACCGCCTTCTCCCTCCGCTACGAGGAGGAGCGCTATCCGGCGGTGCGGTTCACCGACGTGAAGGACTATCAGAAGCGGGCGGCGTGAGGGGGCGAAGGGCGCTCGTCCCGCGGCTGCCCCTGCAGGACAGGCGCCTCAGAACTTCCCCAGCATCGGGAATTCCACGCTCAGGCTCGACTCGGCCGCCATCGGCGCCTCGCGCTTGCGCGGCTTGCGGTTGAGCACCTGTTTCAGCTTCGTCTTCAGCACCGCCATGTCGAACGGCTTGAGGATGAAGGCGTCGGCACCCGCCTGGTGGGCGAGGTTGATGTCCTCGAAATCGAAGGACGATTCGGTGAGCATGAAGGGCGTGTTCATCAGCGCGTCGTCGGCGCGGATCTCGCGCAGCAGGCTGAGCCCGTCCATCGGCTCCATGTCGAGATCGGAGATCACCAGGGCGTAGCGGCGCTGCCGCATCCGCTCCAGCGCCTCGGGCGCGTTGGTGACACCTTCCACATCGGGGAAGCCGATGCGGGTCATCAGCATCACGATGAGCCGGAGGAGCTTCTCCTGGTCGTCGACGATGAGGATCGGGGGCGTATCGCTCTCGGACATCGGCGACTCAGATGAAGAGGTGGTCGATGCCCTGACGGGTCATCGCGTCGGCTTGGAGCGACAGGCAGAGGCTGTGGATCGCGGACGCCTTCGGCGTGCCGCGCTGGAGCATCGGCAAGAGGTTGGCCTTGGCGAACAGCGTGTCGTTGCCGGCGGTGCGCTGCGCGCTCTTGAACGAATGGACGAACTCGCGCTTGGTGATCTCGCGCCACTCGTTGATCTGAACTTCCCGGTGCCGGCTGTCGGCGCTCACGCGGTCGAACGTCTCGTGCACCGACGTGCGCTCGCCCTCGATCACCTGGCAGGCGAAATTGCCCTCGATGATCATGAAGCTCGTGATCACCGCGAACTCGTTCTTCTTCTGGGCGGTCCGGCCGATCTCGTTGATCTGCTCTGATCTCTTCGCCGGGTCCGACGACAGATTGAGACGCGAGAAGTAGATGATGTGGACGAGGCTGGTCCGTTTCGCCCGCATGACCCCGAGATCCGAAATCCGTACCCGTTCAGTGCTTCCGGGCAGGACGCTCCGCGCCCGAACCTAGCCCGGCGGGCATCATCGCGCGTCTGGAATAACACCCCGTAAACGTCGCGGGCCGCGCGAGCGGGACCGTACCGGGAGACATCGCACCCGGCAGGATCTGCCGAGCCGGCCGCCGCGCTCGGCGAAGCCTGCCGGGTCCCGGGCGCCAGGGCTCTGATTTATCAAGGGCTTAGCCCTGGCACGACGGTTGCGGACCCCGAATCTGCGGGTCAGTGCGGCGCGCATCGGGATCGTTCGCCATGGATCTTTTCACCGCCCTTCAGACCTCGGTCTCCGGACTCCAGGCGCAATCCTACGCCATCAGCAACATCTCCGGGAACATCGCGAACTCGCAGACGACCGGCTTCAAGCGGATCGACACCAGCTTCGTCGACCTGATGTCCGAATCGACGCCGAAGCGCGAGGTCGCCGGATCGGTGCTGGCCCAGTCGCAGCTCACCAATACGCTGGCGGGCAACATCGTCTCGTCGAGCGTGCCCACCAACATGGCCATCAACGGCCAGGGCTTCTTCACCGTGGTGCAGAAGACCGGCGACGCGAGTGGCGCCGCGACGTTCGGCGGCACCAACCTGTATACGCGCCGTGGCGACTTCTCCCAGGACAAGGACGGCTATCTCGTCAACGGCGCGGGCGGGTACCTGACCGGATCCAATCTCGATCCGATCACGGGTCAGACGACCAGCACCGGGCTGATCAAGCTCGGGAACACGTCGCTTCCGGCCCAGGCGACGACGACGATCACCTACGCGGCCAATCTGCCCGCGACGCCCAACACGTCGGCCTCCTCGACATCGGGCTCTGATCTCTACGACCAGAATGCCTCGGCCGTCGTGCTCAACGGTACCGGGCAGACGGGCGTCAAGGTCGATTCGACCCAGGCCGGCGCCGTTACGACCTTCCTGAGCAACAGCATCGCGGGTCCGTCTTTGCCAATCTACACGTCGACGGGTGCGCCGGTTACGCTGACGACACGCTGGGCCAAGGTTCAGGATGCCTCGACGACGCCGTCCCAGCCGGCGAAGTGGAACCTGTACTACGCGACCGACCCGACCGCGCTCAGCACATCCGACTGGAACAATGTCGGCACGACCTTCACGTTCGACTCGACCGGCAAGCTGACATCCCCGTCGGGCAACCCGGTCGCTCTCGGTCCGGTGACGATCGGCGACTACACCTATTCGAACCTGAACATGAACATCGATTCGGCGGGCCTGACGCAGTACGCCGACACGTCAGGCGCGGCGACGACCAATTCGCTGACGCAGAACGGGAACAGTTCCGGTACGCTCACGAGCGTCGCGATGGGTGCGGACGGCAAGGTCAACGGGACCTTCTCGAACGGCTCGGTGGTGGCCCTCGCCTCCGTGGGGATCGTCAACTTCGCAAATCCCGACGGGCTGAAAGCCGATTCCAACGGAAACTATCTTCAGTCGGCCGATTCCGGGCCGCCGCTGGCGGGTCTCAACGGCAGCACCATCTCGGGCGCCAGCGTCGAGCAATCCAATACCGACATTGCGACCGAGTTCTCTAAGATGATCGTAACCCAGCAGGCCTACTCTGCGAACACGCGTGTGATGTCGACGGCCCAGACGATGATGTCTGATCTGCTCAACGTGATCCGCTGATTGACGACGGGATTCGAGCCGCGGAGGCCGTGACATGTCGCTGAACGCGATTTCCACCGCGACCGCAGGGCTGGCCGCCACGCAGGCGGCGATCAACGTCGTCTCGCAGAACGTCGCCAATGCCGGCACGGCGGGCTACGTCAAGCGCACCCTCTCGACGGTCGCCAACGGCCCCAACAATTCGGGTGTCGCCGTCGGGCAGATCACCCGCAGCTTCGACGCTGCGGCCCTGAACCAGCTCCGGCTGGAGACCTCGGGGGCGGCCTACACCAGCACCAAGTCCGGAATCGCCACTCAGCTCGATGCGCTCTACGGGACGCCGGGCAGTTCGACCTCCCTCGACGGCACGCTCAACACCTTCACCGAATCCCTCCAGGAGCTTGCCGCCAATCCGACCTCGGCGGCCGCGCGCACGACGGTCCTGGGCAACGCCTCGGCACTGGCCAGCCTGATCAACAGCTCCGCCGGCACGGTGCAGAACCTGCGCACCGGAATCGAATCGCAGCTCGGCACCGACACGAGTGCCGCGAGCACGATCCTGTCCAACATCGCGAAGCTGAACGGCAAGATCCAGAACACCACCGACAGCGCGTCCCTGACCGACCTGCAGGACCAGCGCGATCAGGCGATCAACAGCCTGTCGAGTTACATGGACGTGCAGACGGTCCAGCAGCGGGACGGCACTGTCTCGGTCATGACCCAGTCGGGCGTGACGCTGGTGGATCGCGGGAACGCTGCGAGCCTGAGCTTCGACGGGCGCGGGGTCCTCGACGCCTCCGCAAGCTACGCCACCGATCCGAGCCAGCGCACGGTGGGCACCATCACGGCGACGCTGCCGGGCGGCGGCAAGATCGATCTCGGCGCGCCGGGCGTGCTCCGGTCCGGCAGCCTGGCCGCCGAGATCGAGATGCGCGACCAGACCCTGCCGCAGGCGCAGCGCCAGCTCGACGACCTCGCCGCCGGCCTCTCGACCGCGCTGACGAACACGACCACGACCGGGACTTACAGCGGGACCGACACGCAGGTCACCGTCCCGACGATGCAGCCCGGCAACACGATCACGTTCCCGGTCACCGACAACAACGGAGCGGTCCGCAACGTGACGCTGGTGGCCTCGGCGACCTCCAGCGGCACGATCGTGCCGGCCGCCCAGACGACGGACGCGAGCGGGCTGACGCTGACCTTCAACGCGAGCGGCGGCCCGAGCACCTACGCGGCGGCGATCCAGTCGGCGTTCTCCACCTTCAACCTATCGGGCGGCGCCTATCAATTGCCGACCCTGTCGGCGACCCCGGTGTCCTCGACCGCGACGAGCGCGACCCTGACGCTGGCGGCGGCCGGCAAGGTCGTCGCCGCGGCGACCGCCAACGTCTCGGCCGTCTCGGCCTCGGACCTGAACACCGGCAACCCGTCGATCGCGCTGTTCGTCGATGGCACCGGCAACAAGCTCTACACCGGTTCGTTCGACGGCGGCTCGCAGCTCACCGGTTTCGCGCAGCGCCTGACCGTGAACGGTGCCCTGTCGGGGAACACGTCGGCGCTCACGGCCACGAGCGCCACGGATACGAGCGCGTCGGGCGCGCGCGCGCAGAAGCTGTTCTCGGCGCTGACGTCCACCCAGCAGACCTTTTCGTCGTCCAGCGGCATCGGCGGCGTCTCGGCCCCCTACCGCGCGACCGTGGTGGGCTTCGCCCAGGACGTCATCGCTTCACAGGGGGCGGCGGCCTCGAACGCCTCGGCGCTCGACGCCACCCAGCAGACCGCGCTCTCCACGGCCCAGAGCCGGTTCTCCTCCGGGGCGGGGGTCAACATCGACCAGGAGATGTCGAACCTGATCGCCCTGCAGACCGCCTACGGCGCCAACGCCCGGGTGCTCACGGCGGCGCGCGATATGCTCACTCAGCTGCTGCAGATCTGATCATGACGACGATCGCCCCCTTCGCGGCCGGCTCCTACCTGACGACCCGGAATGCCTCGCAGCTCCTGACGCTGAAGAGCCAGCTCAACAACCTGTCGAACCAGCTTTCCAGCGGGCAGGTCTCGCAGACGTACGGGGGCCTGGGCTCCGGGCGCTCGACCGCCCTTGCCGCCCAGGCGACCCTCAGCGCGCTCAGCGGCTACGCGTCCGGCATCACCGCCGCGCAGACTCGGACCAGCATGGCGGTCACGAGCCTGACGCAGGTGGCGACCCTCGGGACCAGCACCGGAGCGGCGCTGCAGAACGGCCTGCAGAGCGTCGCGGCGAACTCGGTCGCCGGTCGCTCGACGGCGATGGCCAACCTGCAGACGGCGCTCGACACGCTCAACGAGTCGGCGGCGGGCAACTACCTGTTCGGCGGAACCAACACCACCACCCAACCGGTCGTCGACGCGGACAAGATCCTCAACGGCACGACCGATTCGGGCGGCAACAAGCTCGACGGTCTCTCGACCCTGATCTCGCAGCGGGTCACCGCGGAGCTCGGGGCAGGGGGCAACGGTCGCCTGACGCAGACGCCGGCCAATCCCACCACGACGGTCCAGGTTACCGAGGAGTCGAACGACGCGACCCGGGGGAAGTTCGGCTTCACCCTGGCCGGCGCACCGACGACGACCGGCTCGGCGCTCAGTTCGACCTACACGGCCGGCACCGGCACCAGCCCGGGCACCTTCACCCTGAATATGACGACCCAGCCGGCCGTCGGCGACACCGTGACGTTCGCGCTGAAGATGGCGGACGGCACCTCGACGACCGTTACGCTCACGGCCGCGACCAGCGCGGACCCGAAATCGACCACCAGCTTCGCCATCGGTTCGACGCCCGCGCAGACGATGGCGTCCCTGTCGACCACGCTGAACAATGCCTTGACGGGTGCGGCCGGCAGCACGCTGGCGGTCAACGCCACCGCGGCGGTCGCGTCGGATTTCTTCGCGGGCGCTGCGAATGGCGGCCCGTCGGGGTCCGGGGTCATGCCGCAGCGCATCGTGTACGACGCCAGCCAAAGGCCGGTCGGCTACACGGCAGCGACGCCCCAGAACACGGTGCTCTGGTACCAGGGCGAGAACACCTACGACACCTCGACGACGCCGGCCAAGCCGACCTCCGCGATCGACACGCAGTCGGTCCAGGTGAGCGCCACCGGCAGCGTCGGCACGGGTGCCCGGGCCAACGACCCCACGGTCCAAAACGTCCTGGCCGGCCTGGCGACCATGGCGTTCGGCCTGCCCACCACGAACGACGCCAACACCTACAACACCTACCAGACGGTGGCGACCAAGGCCGGCAGCCTGCTCGCCTCCGCCGACCATACGCCCAGCGTTCAGGACACGGTCACGCAGCTCACCATCGCGGCGACGCGGCTCTCGAACGCCAGCACCACCAACAAGGCCACGCAGAACACCGTCCAGAACACCCTCGACGGAATTGAACAGGCGCCCACCGAGGAAGTCGTGGCCAAGCTTCTCGACGTACAGAACCGGCTCCAGGCCAGCTATCAGGTGACCGCCACGCTCTCGAAGCTGTCGCTTGTGAACTACATCAGCTGACGCCAATGCCGAGATCGAACCGGAACCGCGCGGCGTCGGCCGATTGCGGGGCGGCGTGAGAATGCGTCGTCTTGAGCCGCAATGACCATAGTCTTGCCGCTTTCCGGGATTGATCCTCGAATCATCGACGCGCACGTGCGCTGATTCTCGATCGAGGAGAGGCCGGCATGCCGCTGTCCGGACCGATCGCACTGATCCTTCGTCTCGGAGCCGCACCCCCGTGCAACGCGCGCGTCTTGGTGGAGCGGACCGTCGAAACGTATGTCGCGGGCTATGGACACCCCGACGAGTGCGCCATCGCCCTCGACATCCTCCTGCGCGACCTCGCCCGTCTGCGCATCCTCGAGCCCGATCTTGACCGATCGATCACCGAGGTCGAGCGCTACATCGACGGGCTGCACCGGGATCTCGCGCGCCGGGCCGCCTGAGATGCGCGGCCGTCTGGGGTTGCCGATGGCCGTCGCGGCGGTCCTGGCCCTCGGCGGGACGGCCGCGGCCGTCGACGTCCGGAAGGCGCCCGTCACCCCCGCGCCGGTGCCGTGCCCGTCCAAGGGGCAGGGCTTCATGCGCCTGCCCGGAAGCGACAACTGCATCCGCATCTCGGGGCGCGTCACCGCCGGGGCGGACCTGCGCGCCGGCCACGGCCTCGCGGCCGTCCCGGCCGTTTCCGCCCGACTCGCGATCGACAACCGCGCCGACACCGATCTCGGCGAGGTCCGGACCTACCTTCGGATCGGCACCGGCCGCCGCTGAGCCGCGATTTACAGGTTCCGCGACAGGACCAGCGGGCCGCTGCGGACACCGCGACCGTAGGGGGAGGGCGCCGGCGTCTGCCGACCATACCCCGTGGGCATTTGCGCCCGACCGATCTCCTCAGCCAGGGTCTTGATCAGCCCTTCCGACACGGTCTTGGCGCTGGCGAGCACCGTCTGGTTCGCCTCCACGGCCGCGGTGAAACGGCGATGGGCCACCCGCAGGGTCTCGACCCCGTCGGGATGGAAGCGCTTCAGCGCCACGGCATTCGCCTTCGCGACCTCGAGCCCCTGCATGTAGGCGGCGGCCAGCGCCGCCTTCGGCTCGGCTGCGGCCACACCCTCCTGAAGCCGGCCCTCCCGGACGTAGGCGGCCTCCTCGTCGAGCACGGCCTCGAGGGCAGCCATGTTGCTGAGCACGCCGGCCACCAGCGCCTCGGCGGTGACGCGGTCCGCGACGCGCAGCGGTTCAGCCCTTTGCATGGATCGCTCCCTCGCCCGCCGCACCCTGCATCTTCATGATCTCACGAAAAACCGAATCGGCGATCCCGACGCCGCCGCTCTTCACGATCTGGGTCGCGTATTCCTTGGTCAGCATCGAGCGGTAGACGCCGCCGCCGGTGCCGTTCTCGCCGAGGGGACCGTCGGTGCCCTCCGACTGGGTCAGGCGATCCAGGCTGTTCTCCAGGAACATCGACTCGAACTCGGTCGCGGTCTTCCAGGCCTTCGCCTTGTTGGCGGTCTTGATGATCCCGTCGACGGCGCTCCCGGCGGCCGAAGTCCCGACGCTGGCGGCGGCGCTGGCCGCGAGACTGGCGAGTTGCAGCATGGTTCGACCCTCCGCGTCCGGTTCGTCACATCAATTCGATATCGGCCTGGAGCGCGCCGGCGGCCTTGATCGCCTGGAGGATCGAGATCAGATCCCGCGGGCCGACGCCCAGCGCGTTGAGGCCATCGACCAGCTCGCGCAGGCTCACGCCTTCCTTGACCAGGGCGAGCTTGTTGCCGTCGCCGGTGTCGACCTTCAGGCCGGTGCGCGGCACCACCACGGTGCGGCCGTTGGACAGCGGCGCCGGCTGGCTCACCTGCGGCTGCTCGGTGATGGTCACGGTGAGGTTGCCCTGGGCGATCGCCACCGTGGAGACGCGCACGTCCCGGCCCATCACGATGATGCCGGAGCGCTCGTCGACCACGACCCGGGCGGTCTGGTCGGGCTCGACCTTCAGCTGCTCCACCTCGGTGATCAGGCGGATCATGTTGCCGTTGTAGCGGGCCGGGATCTGGATCGTGACCGTGGCCGGATCCGTGGGCTCGGCCGTGTCGGCGCCCATGAAGTCGTTGATCGCCGCGGCGATCCGCTTCGACGTGGTGAAGTCGGGGTTGCGCAGGGACAGGCGCAGGGAGCGGGCGTCGTTCAGCTTGAACGCGATCTCGCGCTCGATGTTGGCGCCGTTGGAGATGCGGCCGTTCGTGGGCACGCCGCGGGTGATCTTGGCGGCGTCGCCCTCGGCCGAGAAGCCTGCGATCGCCACCGAGCCCTGCGCCAGCGCGTAGACCTCGCCGTCCGCGCCGAGCAGTGGCGTCACCAGAAGGGTGCCGCCCTGGAGGGACTTGGCGTCGCCCAGCGACGAGACCGTCACGTCCATCCGGGTACCCTGCGCCGCGAAGGGCGGCAGGTTGGCCGTCACCATCACGGCGGCGAGGTTCTGCGTCCGCATGGTCGCGCCGCGCGTGTTGACGCCGAGCCGTTCCAGCATGGCCTGGAGGGACTGCTTGGTGAACGGGATGTTGTTGAGCGTGTCGCCGGTGCCGTTGAGGCCGACCACGATGCCGTAGCCGACGAGCTGGTTCTGGCGCACGCCCTCGATGGAGGCGAGGTCCTTGACGCGCGACAGGGCGAAGGCCGGGCCGGGCAGGGCGGCGATCAGCACGGCGCCCGCGAGGGCACCGAGCAGAAACCTGAGAAGACTGAACGCGTGACGCGGGCGCATGCCGGATGTTCGAGGGTAAACGGACCTGCCGCCATCCTGCCAGGGTCGTGCCAGTCGCGCTGACGCCGCAAGCCTTTGAACAGACTGTATCTTTCTCGCCTGCCGAAACCGGGAGGCCTCGGGATGCCGGCACAGAAGCTGCCGACCCGGCAGCTTCTGCCGGCTCGTTTACCCGCGCTTAACCCTGCAGGCCGAGTTTCCGGTTCTGCGCGGGGGCGCTTGGAGCAACGCGAGCCGGATCATGCGTGTCGAGACTCGCCAGCCGATCCAGAGCGCGGGCGGTGTCGCGGCCGCCCGGCGACCCGAGGGTGGCGCCGGCTTCAGCCTCGGCGCCGCTCCTGCCTCCACTTCGGGCGCCGGGGCGCCGGCCGCCGCCGCCTCGCTGGCAGGGCTCGATGCGGTCCTTCTGCTCCAGACCGAGGCCGACACCCCGCAGGAGCGCCGTCGGCGCACGGCCAAGCGCGGACAGGATCTGCTCGACGGCCTGGACCGGCTGAAAGCCGCGCTGCTCGGCGGCCGCGTCGCCCCGCAGGACCTGCGTGCCATCGCCGGCCGGTTGAACGAGCGCGCCGGTCTCTCCGGCGATCCGAGGCTCGACGGCCTGATGGCCGAGATCGAGCTGCGCGCCGCCGTTGAATTGGCCAAGCTCGAGATTGCGCGAAGCGTCTGATCGGGCTTTGCGGGGATCTGCAAGTCTCGGCCTCGACATCGCTTTTCGATGGTCGAGACCCTGAGATCCGGGAGCGCCTTCGTGCGCTGGACCGGCAGCCCGCTCGGGCGCTTTGCAGGCTAGAGCCGTTCCCGATCGTGTTGCAACGGTCGGGAAGGACGGCGAGCCCGGTCTCGCCAGCCGCGCCAGGCCCCCTCTCCCGCACGGGAGGGGGTATAGAGATAGACGCTTTCGTAGGCCAGTCTTGACCCGAAGCGGATCCTTGGAGCGTTTGCTTCCGGATATGCAGATTTATTCGGTTCGGGCCGCTAACGTTGGCCGAAAGCGGTAAGTTTGCGTTTCGACTTCCGACGCTGAGAGCGGACATGTAGCTACCCATCAACAGGGCAATTATTGTCTAAAGTCCACGATCGGTTGCATGTGGTTTTTTTCGGCTTTGACGAGCGAACTTAGGATATCCCAAGCACGTGGATAAGGAGCAGGCTGGTCGCCACTAGCACCACCAGCGAGCCTGTCACCGCCAGCGTTACCCGGCCGCCGACGCGGGCGAGTACGCGTACGTCTACGCCGAGACCCAAGGCCGCCATCGAGAGCACAGTAAGAAAAGCAGCGAAGTGGGCGAGCGGCTTCACCGCCACATCCGGGATTATACCGATCGAGCGGCAGGTGGCGAGCGCCAGGAAGCCGAGGATGAACCACGGAATCAGCTTGGCGAACCCGACGCGCCCGCTCTTTCCGGATACTGTCCCCGGCTCGGCGGGCAGGCGGGCGGCGACGAGGGAGAAGAAGAGGACGACGGGGCCGAGCATGAGCACGCGCACGAGCTTCACCAGGGTGCCGACCTGGGTTGACAGCAGGCTCACCGGGACGGTGGCGGCCAGCACCTGCGGCACTGCGTAGACGGTGAGCCCAGCCAGTACGCCGTACTGGTTATCGCTCATGCCGGCGAGCGGCACGAACAACGGCAGGCCGAGCACCATGAGCACGCCCAGCACCGCGGTGAACGCGATCGAGGCGGCGATGTCCTTCGGCTGGGCTCCGATCACCGGTGCCACCGCGGCGATGGCCGAATTGCCACAGATCGCGTTGCCGCAGGCCACCAGGATCGCCATCCTCGCCGGCAGGCCGAGTGCCCGGCAGATGAAAAAACTCGCCCCGATACCGATCGCTACGGTCCCAACGATGCCAGCCAGCAGCGCCGGCCCGGAGGCGAGGATCGCCCCGAGGCTCAACGAGGCTCCGAGCAGCACGACCGCCACCTCAAGGAGTTGCTTGGCGGAGAACGCAATGCCGGCCCGGTAGCGCACATCCGGCGACCAGACTGTGCGCAAGGCGATGCCTAGAAGGATCGCCAGTACCAGGGCCTCGACATAGGGGTGCTCCAGTACCCGCTCCTCCAGGGCTTGGGCCGCCACCGAAACCAGGGTTATGGCGAGGCATAGGGCGATACCGGGCACCAAATTACGCCAGTTTGCCAGGAAGCCTGGCTTGTCGCTGGCTATAGGGGGCGAGACGGCGGGTACGTTCGGGGACGCATCTGTGCTCACAGGACTGGTTCTTACCTCGCTGGGAAGGAAACGGTTGTCACTTTGGTCAAGCAGGGAAGAAACCACTCTGGGCGGACGAAATTTCGAAAGACGGATCCATTGAACCGAAGGCGATCAAGCGCGACTTTGCCATTCATGAACACTGGCTCCAGCATACGCCCCGTGGCGACGTTCGACCCATTTGGCGAGCCTGTCCCCGAGGGCGTCATCAGCGTCTGCACGCGCGATGCCGGAGACCGGACGGCCCGCCGCATCGGCGGCGCCGTGTTCTGGAGCCTCGCCCTGCTCATCCTAGCCGGCCGGGTCTATGCCTACGACATGCCGGGAGTAGCCGCGCAGGTGGCTGCCTACTCCACGCAGATGGTGGCGATGCGCTGAGGTGCGTCCTCAGTATGCGTCCGTGAGATATGAACCGATCGCCTTGGCGTCCGCCTCTTCGATCGGCGCGCGGTAGACCTTGATCATCTTGGTCACCTCGGAATCCCAGAACGCTTTGCCCTTCCGGGGCGGCTGCATCGCAATGTAGTCGACCGAGTGACAGCCCAGGCAATTGGCCTGCGCCGCCTCAAGCCCGGCCTCGTGGCCCTTGAGCGGCTTGAGCTGAGCCGTCGGCTCCGGCAGCGCGTAGGCCTTCGGGGCAGCATGCGCCGCGCTGGAAATGAGCACCAGTGCGGTCGCGACCGATCTAACGACGAACATCGAAAAAGCCTCCTTAGGTCGCTTGGATGTGAGTGGTCTCGACCACGTTGCGCATGTAGCCTGCCGGGTTCCAGCTCGATTCCATCGGCTGGCTGGTCCCGTTGTTACCGGTGGCCTTGACCCGGACAGCGTGCGCTCCGGCGGAAAAATCTACGGCAAGCGTCCAGGGCCGGAAAGAATAACGCCCGAGATCCTGGCCGAGCTTGGCCGGTACCCAACTCTTGCCGTTGTCGATCGAGACTTCGACGAGTTTGATGCCAGAGCCGCCGTCGAAGGCGATGCCACGAAGGTCTGCGGTGCCGGCCTTCACGTTCGCACCGTCGGTGAGGTTCGTGACGAAGGAGCGGACGTTGAAGCGGCCGATCGGCACGGTCTTGTCCGACGCCTTGCCGGGCTCGGTACAGGCGCACGCATTGTCCGGGATACGGTAGGCGGTCTTCATCCAGAACCCCTCGAACGGCTTGTCGAGCACGGTGATCGCGTTGAGGTGCTTGACCCAGTAGGTGCCGTAGTAGCCCGGCACGACGAGGCGCAGCGGGAAGCCGTTGAGCCAGGGCAGGTCCTCGCCGTTCATCGAGAGCGCCAGCATCACCTCACCGTCGTTGGCGTGATCGATCGGGAGCGCCTTGGCGAAGTCCGGTGTCTCGGGGATCACCGGCCCGTCGAGGCCCTCGAACGAGACCTGCACCGCGCCTGCCTTCACCCCGGCCTTTTCGAGCACCGCTTTCAACGTCACCCCGGACCAGCGGGCGTTGCCCATGGCTCCGTTGGCGAGTTGCCCTCCCGCCATCCGCGGCTCGAAGAACCCTCGGGAATTACCTGAGCACTGGTTGACCGCCACGATCTCGGTCTGGGGCATCGCCTTGAGCGCGGCGAGCGAGAGACTGAGTGGCGTGTCGACGAGGCCCTTGATCTCGAGTCGGAACGCGTCCGGGTCGATCTCGGTGGGAATGTCTGCGAGGTGATAGCGTACGAAGAACGCGTCATTCCTGGTGATCACGCCCTCGTCGAAGACCGAGAACGGCGTCTCAAGTTGCGGTGGCCGCGCAGTCATCTGTAGCAGCGGCCGTTTGCCGGGATAGGCCACGAGGTTGCGCTCGCCGTTGCCGAAGGGGAGGGTGACCTCGTCCGCCAGGGCGGAGCGGCCTGCTAGGGCCATGGCGCCCGCGCCGAACAAGACATCGCGCCTCAGCATTTTCTCGGTCCTCCCACGTTCTTGTTCAGGTCGCCGCACACCACCAGACTACCTTCCAATCCGACCCGTCATTCCGGAACGCTGTAGCTCAGACCGGAACGCTTATGTCGGAGGTGTCGAATTGGCGAACGAAGCATCAGCTCCGCCTAACCCCCCGAGCCCGAGCCCGAGGATCCGGTCGGCATTGCGCCAGAGTGCTGCGTCGAGTGCCGCCTCCGACAGGCCGAGCGCGCGGAAATCCTCCACGCCCTGGCACATCGGCCGGAACGGGAAAGACGAGCCGAACAGGAACTGGTCCTTCATCGGGCCGTTGGCCGCCTCGATGTAGAGCTTCCCGCCCGCCGCAAACGTATACATGTCCGGCGAGACATAGACGTTCTCATTACGGAACGCGACGGTGACCATGTCGGCGACGTTCGGATAAAATCCATGGCAGCAGACCAGCGGCAGCTTCGGGAACGTCCTAGCGACGCGGTCGACGGCGAGCGGATCGTTGAGCCGCAGATCCGGCGTGGTCGGACCCGACATTACGAAGGCCGGGACCTTCAGCTCCTGGCACAGCTCGTAGAACGGCATGAGACGTTCGTCGTCGGCGCGCATGCCCTCCGCGTAGAAGCCGGCATCGAGGTTGATCGCTTTGAACCCCAGCTCCGTCACCGCGCGCCTAGCCTCGGCCAAAGCCGCGTCGCGGCCGAGTTCGATTGGGTCGACTGAGGCGATGCCAATCAAACGCTTGGGATCGTGCCTGGCGACATCGGCTAGCGCATCATTGGAGATCCGAACTCCCGGCACCGAGCGAGCGACCATGATCGCTACGTCGATCCCAGCGCTGTCCATCTCGGCCTCGAACCCCTCTACGCTCATGCCGCGGGTGAAGTGGTCGATCTCGTGGTCGTGGGTGCCGACCCGCTTGTTCAGCCAGCGCACCACCCCGTAGGACGGCGTCTGCGGCTCGGCGCCGAAGAAGGCGTGCAGAAAGGTCGGGCGGCTGCGCATGTCTACGACGGGCATCTTTTGTGACTCCACGGTAGGGAAGCGGGATCGGCGCGCGACGTCTGGGCGCGCCGCCTGGATCGAACCTCAATGGGAGACGGCTTCGAGCACCTTGCCCCGGGTCTCTACGCCCAGCGTGAGGACGAGAATTGCGGCGATCAAAAAACCGCCCGCGCCGACCTGGAAGGCGGTGGCTGGGCCGTAATCCCGCACCAGCACCGGCACGATCATCGGCCCGAGGATGGCGCCGATCCGCCCGAAGGCCGAGGCGAAGCCCGCCCCAGTCGCACGCGCGCGGGTCGGATACAGCTCTGGCGTATAGGCGTAGAGGCAGCTCCACATGCCGAACATGAAGAACTGCATGATGAAGCCTGAGACGAACAGCCAGGTCTGGTCGACGGCATTGCCGTAGAAGTAGGCTGCCACCGCTGCGAAGATCAGGAACGCCGCCGTCGTGGCCTTGCGTCCGACTTTCTCCAGCATCAGTGCCGCGGTGAAGAAGCCCGGGATGCCGCCGACCGTGATCAAGGTCACGAAGCCCACCGAGCCGACGATCGAGAAGCCGCGCTCCTTAAGCAGCACGGCGATCCAGGAGTTGAGCCCGAAGAAGCCGATCAGGGCAAAGAACCACATCCCGAAGGCCATCACCGTCCGTAGGCGGTACTCGGGCGAGAACAGTGTCGCAATCGGGTTCTGGTGCGGCACGGGCGTGGAAGCCGCGGCCGTGATAGAGGGGGCAACCGGCGGCAGCGGTTGGCCAGTGGCGCGCTCGACCTCGCGCTCCATCATAGACATCACCGCATCCGCCTCGGCATGGCGACCATTGTCCGCGAGCCAGCGCGGTGACTCCGGCATGGAGCGGCGAACCACGAGCACAACCATCGAGAGTAGACCCACGATGGCGAACGCCCAGCGCCAGCCGAGATAGGGCAGCACGAAGAAGCTGATCGCCCCCGACAGCACGTAACCGATCGCCCAGAAGCCCTCCATGAAAGCGATGTACTTGCCGCGCACATTGGCTGGCACGATCTCTGAGACCATCGCTTGGGCCACCGGCGCCTCTCCGCCGACGCCGACGCCGATCAGGAAGCGGCAGACCATCAAGGCAGTRAGGCTCCAAGCAGCAGCCGCGGCGAGGCTGGCGAAGCCCCAGACCAGCATTGTGACCTGAAATACGGTCTTGCGCCCGAACTTGTCCGACGCGGTGCCAGCGATCACGTTACCGATAAGCTGGCCGGCAAACGTCATCGCCGCAAGCTGTCCGGCCTCGGTAGGGGTCAGCCCGAAGGCGACGACGATCGAACCGAGCAGGAATGTCAGAAGCGCGACATCGACTTGGTCGACAAGCCACGCGGAGGCGATGATCGCGAAGATCTTCCGCTGGTAGCCCGACATCGGCAGCCGTTCAAGGCGGCCGGCAATGTCGGTTGTGGCCGCCGCGGCGACCCGATCGGAAGCGGTCAGTTCGATCCCCGTCCCGATCGGAGGGTCAGTGGCAAGGCGCATGGTGGTCTCTCCCTAGACGCTGCTCCACGGACGCCCAAGGCATTTGCCTTCGGCCTTCATACGGCTTGTTGAGGCTGCAAGCCCTCCCGCCTCCCCAATGGAGAGGTCGGCGGTCATGCATCATTTTTCTCTGTTTCGCTTTCTAGACAGCTCGAATTTCTCTCATATTACCCAGAAATAGTAAATGTAATTCTCTTTTGCGCGGATAGCACTGAGTTATAACTTTCAACCTCCATCTCCTGCGTTTCTTCTCCGCCTTCGCGCAGACGAACATTTCTCGCGGGCGTCCGATGAGCCGAAAGTCAGTTAACCTGCCATCTCGAGAGGTGCACGCGACTTCGAGCTACAGGGGAGGGAGGTCGGTTGCTCGATCGGGGTTCACGCGGCGCCCGGCTAACACGTGAGGGGAGGCACTTTTCCGGCACGCCAAGACACTGTTCGCGATGGAAAAGGCTGCCGGGCGGCTGCGACGCCGGAACCCGCGGCAAAGAGGCAAGGAGAAAGCGGCGTCGGTCCGCGCCGCGGGTGGCGAAGATGCCGTTGCGACAGAGACAGGCTTCGTCCTCGATTGAGCACTCGGGAGCGGGCTGAACCGGCATCGTTTCCTCGGTCTCTAGTTCAGACCTGAACCGGATGCAGTAACTGATGATCAGAGGCCTTACGCCGGCCGATGCATGCTAATGGTCGATATACTCTTGCTAAAAGTGCTCACGCTCCGATCCGCGGTCTCAGCTAAGGCCAAGGCCTCGGATGAGCAGGACGGCGATGGCGAGGAGCACGGCGAGCGAGGCGGTGACCGCCAGCGTCACCCGGCCGCCGACCTGAGCCAGCACACGCACGTCAACACCCAGGCCCAGCGCGGCCATCGACACGATCGTGAGGAAGCCGGCGAGCCGAGAGGCCGGCAGGATCCAGGCATCCGGGATCAGCCCTAGCGAGCGCAGCGTGGCAAGCGCCAGGAAGCCGAGGATGAACCACGGCACCAGCTTAAAGAAGCCGGGCCGGCCCGGGGCGGCCTTGCCCGTGGCTCCCTCCGCTGGCAGGCGCGGGGCAATCAGCGACAAGGCCAGCACCACTGGTCCCAGCAGTAGCACCCGCACAAGCTTGACCAGCGTGCCCACTTGCGTGGCGAGCGGGCTCACCGGGAGCGTCGCGGCCAGCACCTGCGGTACTGCGTAGACGGTGAGCCCCGCCAATACGCCGTACTGGTGGTCGTTGAAGCCGGCGAACGGCACGAACAGGGGCAAGCCGAGCACCATCAGCACGCCGAGCACCGCCGTGAACGCGATGGCGGCCGCCACGTCCCGGCTGTCGGCACCGATGACGGGCGCCACCGCGGCGATGGCCGAATTGCCGCAGATCGCGTTGCCGCAGGCGATCAGCAGCGCCATGCGCACCGGCAGGCCCAGGGCGCGGCAGATGGCGCAGCTCGCCAGGATGGTGAGCGCCACCGCCCCGATGATGCCGGCCAGGAGTGCAGGACCCGACGCGACGATCGCCCCGAGGCTCACCGAGGCTCCGAGCAGGGTGACGGCCACCTCCAGCACCTGCTTGGCCGAGAAGGCGATCCCGGCCTTGAAGCGCGCGTCCGGCATCCAGACGGTGCGCAAAGCCGTGCCGAGTAGGATGGCGAGGACCAGGGCCTCGACGTAGGGGTGGCCGGTCAGGTGCTCTTCGCCGACCTGCAGCGCCTGCGCCGCGCCGGTTATGACGAGGCACAGAAGCAGCCCCGGCAGGAGGCTACCGGCCGCTCTGGCCCAGGAGGATCCGGGGGCGCGGTTGGCGGGTGCGGCTCCCGCCGCGACAGGGCCGGCAATCCTAGCGGTCATGGGGTGGCCTCCCTGTGCGGCGGAAGCTTTCAGTAAGTCGCGCCGAGATACGCGGAGATCGCCTTGGCCTGCTGCTCCTCGATCGGCGCGCGGTAGACCTTGATCATCTTAGTCACCTCTGCGTCCCAGAACGCTTGGCCCTTCTTCGGCGGCTGCATGGCGATGTAGTCGGCCGAGTGGCAGGTCAGGCAGTTCTCCTGCGCGGCCCGGAAGCCGGCGGCGTGCGGGGCCTCCGGGGCCGGCCGGAACTGGGCCGTGGGCTCCGGCAGCGCATAGGTCTCCGGCGCAGCGCGCGCGGCTGTTACGGCCAGGGCGGCCGTGAGCGCGACGGCCGCGGCGGGCAGCACGATGGACCTGATCATTTCGATCCTCCTCAGGCCGCTGTGACGCGGGTGGTCTCGACGACGTTGCGCATGTAGCCGGCGGGGTTCCAGCGCGGCTCCATTTGCTGTGTGCCGCCATTGTTGCCCGTCGCCCGCACGCGCAGGGCGTGGGCGCCCGGCGTCAGGTCGACCTCCGCGGTCCAGGTGCGGAAGGCGTAGCGGCCGAGATCCGGGCCGAGCTTGGCCCCGCTCCAGGTCTTGCCGTCGTCGGCCGAGATCTCGACGGCCTTGATGCCGGAGCCACCGTCGAAGGCGATGCCGCGCAGGGGCAGGCGGCCTGCCTTCACCTGCGCGCCGTCGGCCAGGTTCGTGAGGAACGAACGGATGTTGAAGCGGCCGATCGGCACCGTCTTGTCCGGCGCCTTGCCGGGTTCGGTGCAGGCGCAGGCATTGTCGGGGATGCGGTAGGCGCTCTTCATCCAGAAGCCCTCGAAGGGGTGATCGAGGACGGTGATGCTGTCGAGGTGCTTGACCCAGTAGGTCCCGTAGAAGCCCGGCACGACCAGGCGGAGCGGGAAGCCGTTCAGCCAGGGGAGGTCCTGCCCGTTCATGCCCCAGGCCAGCATCACCTCGCCGTCCCGGGCGTGGTCGAGGGTCAGCGCCTTGGCGAAGTCCGGCGTCTCGGGCAGGACCGGTCCGTCGAGGCCCTCGAAGGACACCTGCACGGCGCCGGCCTTCACGCCGGCCTTGTCGAGCACGGCCTTGAGCGGCACGCCGGTCCAGCGGGCGCAGCCCATGGCGCCGTTGGCGAGCTGGCCGCCGGCGATGCGCGGCTCGAAGAAGCCGCGGGAATTGCCCGAGCACTGGTTGACCGCGACGATCTCGGTCTGCGGCATCGCCCTGAGGTCGGCCAGCGTGAGGGAGAGGGGCCGCTCGACATGGCCCTTGACCGCGACGCGGAAGGCCTGGCGGTCGATCTCGGTGGGAATGTCGGCGAGGTGGTAGCGCACGAAGAACGCGTCATTCGGCGTAATCGCGCCCGCGTCGAACACGGCGAACGGCGTCTCCAGCTGCGGGGGGCGCGCGGTCATCTGCAGCAGTGGCCGCTTGCCCGGATAGGCCACGAGTGGCCGCTCCCCGTTGCCGAAGGGCAGCGTCGCCGTCCCTGCGGCATCGGCCCGGCGCAGGCCGAAACCCGCACTGGCGAGTGTCGCTGCAGCGGCGCCCTTCAACAGTTCGCGTCTCCCGAGGTCCATTTCCAACTCTCCATTTAGAAACAAAAGTCGGGTTCCGGCCATCCGCCCGGCTCTCAGGTCACTGTCGTTATCAAGTTTATCGGTCGATTGTTGCTGCTGTAAATTACAACCTTTTCTTTCATGCCGCAGATAAGTCGGCCAAGAACATGGACAATTTCGGGCCACCCGTCACCCTGATCCCCCTCACGAGGTCTTTACCTGCGAACCTGGCAGGTGCCGGATAAGCGATTTGAAACGGTCGCCGCTCGATCCGGGATCTGATGCCGGATCTGCGAAGCGGCATCCGTTCCGTTCGGCCAGGAGAAACGTTCGGCCCGTGCGCTCCGCACTCCGGTTAAGACGCAGGATGCCTCGGGAGCCAATACATTTTCCCTTGGAGCTCATAGGCAGCCATTATCAGGTTGCATGCGTTGTCGCGGCGACAATGCGCGATCTGCGGAGGGGACATGTTCATTGTGCAGTGCCGTTGGACTGTCGGCCGCGTTAGAGGATGCAGGCCTTAGGCCCTGGCTTGGTGTTTGGACGCGAGCCGGTCGCACAGGTGCCAACCATGCGGCCGCCTCAGGAGTGGGATGAAATTGATGTACGCGGCGATCGCAGAAGCACTCACCATCACGTTCGGCTTTGCCCTAATTCAGCGCTTTAGAGCTTATCCCAAAGCGACGGCCGTCGCTCTGACGGTCGTCATCGCGACGCTGATTTTCACGATCGGAGCGGTCTTGGATCAACACCTGATCGGCGAATTGTGCACTTCTGGGGRCAAAGCTTACTTTCCACACCCGTATTGCAACGGGCTCGAGAGCTACTGAGACGGCGCCCGATCGCGGGATTTTCTCGGAGGACGACCGTGGATCCCGAACCCATCGCGCGAGTGATCGGGATCCACGGCCAGGCACGACGAACCAGATCGCGAACCTCGGAGCGGTGACGAGGGAGCGACCTCGGTGCGTCAGCCAGCTTTGCTGACTGTATCTGGAGCGATGCCGGGGTTGCTACGGCGCAGAGATTCGGGTCCGAAGATGTAGGCGAGCAACGCGCAGAGCAAGACTGCGCAGGAGTACTTCATAGCGTCCCCCATCCCGCCCTCGGTCACACTGGCAAGCCAAGCGATGCCGAGCGGCGCGAAGATCGACGGGAGCCGGCCGATGGCGACCGCAGTTCCATAGCCCGATCCGCGGATCTCGGTTGGGAAAAGCTCGGCGACATGCACCATGCCGATGGCCCAAGATCCTCCTATTCCGCCGAACGCGAGCATGCCGGCGAGAATGAAAAGGGGAATGGAAGCGGTCGAGAACATGACCCAAAGGGCCGCGCTCAAGGCCAGAAGCGTGATCGAGCCCGCCAGTCTCCGGCCAACGCGATCTGAGGCCATCCCACAGATGATCGAGAAGGCGAACATCGAGAGATTAAACAGCCCGAGGGTCGCAACCGCCGTAGCCGTTGTCATCTTGAGCGTCGTGACCATGAAGGGTACTGCAAACACTGTCTCGGCGTAGTAGATGCAGGCCAGCGAGACGTAAATCAGCGATCCCCAGATAAGGTTGCGCCGAATTTGCGGGTTCTGCTTCATGGCAGCAGTGAGAGAAACACGTTCGCGCTTGGCTTCCTTCAGCTTGGCCATCGTGGCGACGTAGGACGGGCTTTCCTCGAGCTGGAGGCGGACGAAAAGGATAACGACAGCCGGCAGGATCGCAAGGAAATACATTGCGCGCCAACCCAGCCAATCGAGGATCAGCGCTGAAACGCCGGCCGCGTAGACGACGCCAATGGCATAGCCTGCGAACATCCACCCAGCGCCGAGGCCGCGGTTCTTGCTGTCCCAGGACTCGACGACATAGGGAACGCCGACGGTCAGTTCTCCGCCGCCGCCGACCCCAGTGAGAAACCGGCCGAGGGCGAACGAGATCGGGCCGGTCGCGAAGCCGGTCAGGGCCGTCACGCTCCCATAGGCGAAGATCGAGAATCCGAGCGTCTTCCTGCGGCCGATCTTGTCGCCCAACATCCCGAAGACGCAGCTGCCGAGCATGTAGCCCGCGATGAAGATCGAGCCGATGGCGCCCATCGTCTGAACGCCGACCCCGAAGTCCAGCGCGATGAGAGCTAGAGTCATGCCGTAGATGTTGATCGCATAGGCATCGAACAAATAGCCGAGCGTCGCCGCCAGTGTGATCGTGTTGCGGGCCTTCTTCGTGATCTGAGGCTCTTCGAAGGGAATCTCGTGCGCTGATGTTGCCGAGCCAATTGGAACAGCCCCCTCGGTAATGACCCCGACACCTGACGACATAACGTTCTCCTCCCAGTTTATGTTAGCCGTTTGGTTGCTCGATCTGACCAACAGCAAGCCCCATCGTCACAACTCAGCCACAGCGCGCTCTGCCA
The DNA here is from genome assembly GCF_054049775.1 of Methylobacterium sp. P5_C11. Lineage (NCBI taxonomy): Bacteria > Pseudomonadati > Pseudomonadota > Alphaproteobacteria > Hyphomicrobiales > Methylobacteriaceae > Methylobacterium > Methylobacterium sp. P5_C11. The sequence goes on from NZ_JBFULS010000050.1 coordinate 31,726, forward strand.
GTCGGACCCGACCGCTGGTCTTTGGTTTGGCGTAAACCTGATTGTCGACCGACCGTTCGACGGTCTCGAGTCCCTGCCAGAGCGAGCGTTAGAGCTCCCAAATCGCGAGCACAAAGTTCGATGCAAACCTCCATGTTGCAGCGCAAAGACGTCGCCCTTCGATGATTGGCCGCTTATCACCGCTGCGGCTAATATTTATTTGGAAGTTAGCGATAGGAGCTGTCTATTAGTTTGCCCGCGCAGGGGTTCGATTGCGCGCGAGCGCCCTGCAAACGGCAGACTGCCGGGCGCTCACGCGTGAGTAAATTAGGATCGGGCTATGGGCCGATCCGAATTTTCTAATATTTTCGCGTTCCGAGCGAGAACAGACTGGTCACGTCCTGCGGACATCGGTCCGGCAACAGATCCATCGGCTCGACCTACCAGGCCAGCTGAAACGTCTCGCCGTTCGCGAAACTCAATAACGAAGGCAAACCGGGAGGATTTGAAGTGGCAGATGGAGGCAAAAAACCCATCGTCGACATGCGGAGTCGGCCGGCTTTTCTGCACAAATTTTTTGGTTCAACACCGGATACTCCGGAATATGGCGTCGTCCGTTGGCTCAACAAACGCGTCGGGAGCCGGGATGTCGATCACTTTACCCGTGCCCGCGATGCGGCGGGCTTCGTCGCCGAGATGGACGAAGCGGGCATCACGGCGGCCGTGATGGTCGCCCGGAGTGTCCCGGGTGTGCGGGTTACCAACGACGCACTGGCCGATGTGGCCGCCACGGCTCCGAAGCGGCTTCTGGGCGTGGCGTCCGTCGATCCCGTGGAACTCGGCCCGGACGGCGCGCTCGAGGAAGCGACCCGGGCCATCCGGCAGCTCGGCTTGACGGGCCTCAACCTCGATGCCGGCTTCTACAAGGAGCCCCTCAAGGCGCATGACGATCGTCTGATGCCGCTCTACGAGCTCTGTCAGACCCTGGAGGTGCCGGCCTTCATCATGTCGGGGCCGACGACGCCCGATCTCGCGTTCAACGATCCGTTCGCCGTCGATGTGGTCGCGAAGACGTTTCCCAAGCTGAAGCTCGTGTGCTCACACGGCTTCTACCCTCGCGTGCATGACATCGTCACGGTCGCGTTCCGGAACGAGAACGTCTTCGTCTCTCCGGACATGTACACATTCTGTCCCGGCGGAAAGCTGTACATCGAAGCGGCCAACGGCTTCATGAAGGACCAGTTCCTGTTCGGAAGTTCGTATCCGTTCCGGCCGATGCGTCAGGGTGTCGATGATTTCTGCAACCTCGGCCTCTCGGCGGAAGCCTTTGCGGCAGCGACCTACCTGAACGCCGGCCGCATCTTCGGAATGAATTTCGAGCGATGAACCGTCGTCCCTGAACTCAGCGCGCGCCCTGCAGGCCCGGCACGGGGACCTGGGGGCGCGCGCATCGCGCTGAATAGGGAGTCGAAACCATGGCGGAGCCTAAGCCTTTCCATCCTGACGTGAACGATTTCCGGAAGTTCAACGAGGCGCAGCATCAGGTCCACAGCCTCCTGCAATGGGTGGCCCGCGTCGAGAACAGCTACGGGCCCGACGCGGGAACGCGGGGGTCGGTCAGGCTCCGCTGGTGCGACGAACGACGCGCCATCAGGACCCACGGCCTCGCTGACGGCCTGGAACTCGAGCTCCGCGTCGCCGAGATGGTCCTCCAGTTCCTCGAGGACGGACAGCCCTCGAATCACGCGTTCTCGGCGGAAGAACATTCGCCGGCGCATGCCGAGGCATGGCTGCTGATCGAATTGCTGCACAGAGGGGTGGACCGATCGAAGTTCACGAAGAACCTCCCCTATGACGCGTCCCAGCTTCTCTCGGGCGATGGCCAGGACTTCAGCCCCGAGCAGTATCGGGAGGAGTTGACGCTTCTGGCCGAGTGGATGTCGCACGCGGCGCATGCGCTTCGGAGTGCCGATCCTCGGCAAGGCGGCGCGACCGACAGCGGAATCCTCGTTCGGCCCGAGGATCTCAGCATGGAGCTGGAATGCGCGACCTGTGTCGTTGGCTTCAGGCCCGTGGGATCAGGTCTGGACGAGCCGCATTTCTACGTCCGTGGATGCGACGGCCAGAAGCGCCGGAGCGAGGACGTTGTCGCGGCCTCGCAGATCTTCAGGCATGCTGAGGGCGCCCAGCTCGAGGCCTTCGTGCGCGGCCACTAAGACCGCACCGAAAGGCGTCCGTCCTGGCTCCCCGGATCTCGTTGTCCGGCGAGCCGGTCCCCGATCTCGGGCCCGGCTCGGTTCGTGTGCGATCCCCGGCGGCGGATCCTGATCGGTCCGGTCAGACCCGCTCGGATTTCTGCGGCAGGCCGAAGCTCGGGCAAGCCAGGGGCGGGAGCGTGGCGTTCCAATCGGGGGCCGGCACGTTCGACGTCCGGCTCAGGATCTGGTCCAGGCCGCCGCGCTTGTTGAGGTTCTTCACCGCGGCGACCAGGGCACTCGCGATCGGCGTGAGAAGCTCTCTCTCGGACCAGTACAACCCGACATCTTGGCTCACGACCGGATCCACGAGATCCAGAGCTTTGGTTCCCGGATGGAGACCCGGCATGCGGGTGAAGTGCTCGGGGATGATCGTACAGAGGCCTCCGAACTGCACCTGAAACATCAGGTGCAGGATCGACTCGGATTCCAGCTTGGGCTCGGGGTTCAGACCGATCTTGGCAAAGACGCTGTCCACGAAACGGCGTTCATGCATGGACGGGCGCAGCATCGCCAGAGGAAGCCTCGCAGCCTCGTCCCAGCCCATGGTCGTGCGGTTTGCGTATTCCGGAGTGTCCGAGACCAGGATGCAGCTCTTCTCGGTGTAGATCTTGATCGTATTACGTCGCCCGAGTTCCGCCTCGTCGAGGTATGTCAGAGCCGCATCCAGAGTGAAGTTGTTCAGCCCGACCTTCATCGCGTCGTGGCCGATGAAACGGACATCCATCGCGACGTTCGGATGCTTCTGTCGGACAAGCTGAAGCAGTACCGGCAGGACGGGCGACATGGAGGGCATCGCCCCCATTCTCAACCGTCCGGACAGATTGGCGCGCATCTCCGCGATCTCGTCGCGCATGGCGTCGCAATGCCCGACGACTTTGCGCGCCCACTTCGCGACGATCTGGCCTTCGGCCGTCAACCCGTGGAAGCGTTGTCCGCGCCCGCGAAGAAAGACCGGTACTCCGAGTTCAAGTTCAAGCTGTTTGATGCCCACCGAAAGGCTCGGTTGAGTCACGTGACACTTCTCGGCTGCCCGGCCAAAATGTTCCTCGTCGACTACGGCCAAGAGATAGTTGAACTGACGCAGGAACATTGGCGCTCCGCCCTATCGGCACTCTTTCACATCAGCCCCGCAGCCGCTGCATTATAATGCTACATGGTGAGGAGCGGAAAGTAAAGCTATCCGGGCGAGGGACCGCGCCCGCGTGGTCCCAGAGGGCAGGACTACGCCCTAGCGAAACGCCAAGGTCGCGGCCATGATGCAACTGGTCCCCAGGAGGACGGTCGCGGCCACAGTCCGAAGCGCCCTCTGTTCGATGCGGTGGGACACCCAGGCGCCGGCCGGGCAGCCGACCACGAGGCCTATGGTGAGAGCGATCGCGATCGCGTAGTCGAGCGAGCCGAAGAGCATCGCCCCCCCGGTCGCCGTGATCGCCACCGGGATCTGGATCGCCTGGCCCAAACCCACCGCACCGAGCACCGGGAAGCCGAGCCACATGAGAAGGGGCACGAGGACGAGCGGGCCGCCGGTTCCGGTTACAGCGGAGATCAGGCCGACCAGGCACCCGACCAGCATCGCGCTGGCGACGCCGAAGGCGATCTGCGGGCGCGGCGCGAAATCGGCCCGGCTCTTGAGGAGGCTGTGAAGGCCCGCACCGCCCGCGAGGCAGGCAATCGTCGCCTGGACGACGAAGGGATCGGCGGTCCGAACGATCCAGGCTCCGGTCAGCGCGCCGGGGACTGCCCCCAGGCACAGCAGCCCCGCGAGTTGGTTGTCGATCGACCCGTTCCGGCCGAACGCGAGCGTTCCGGCGAGTCCGGTACCGATATAGCCCACCATGGCCGCCGCCGCCGCCGTTCCGACCGGAACGCCGAGGGCGAGCGACAGGATCGGCACGATGATGACGCCGCCGATCCCGACACAGCCGATCATCAGGCCGGCGAGGGTGCCGACGAACAGCAGATTCAACGCGAGCGGCGTGGCGGCGGCGGCGAGCATGCGAGACTATCCGAACTTGTCGTACCGGATGCGATCCGGCGTGACTGTGCCGCTGCTGATGAGCGTCCGAAGGGCTCCATCGACCATCGGTGGCGGCCCCGCAAGGTACGACATCATCCTGTCGGTGAAGCGCCCCGCCATGGCCCGCCCGCAGACCTCATGCACCATGCCGGTGGCGAAGCGAACGCCCGGATGTGCGGCCTCCGTCGGACCCTGAGGCGGGGCCTCCGACAGAGCGATCGTGACTTCCAGATTCCCACGCGCCTTGTCCACGTACCGGCTGAATTGCTCGAGATAGAAGCAATCGTCGATCGTCCTCACCCCGAAGAACACGTAGCCCTTATGGGCATCGAAATGTCCCTCGTTCGTTGCCCGCTCGAGGATGGACATCATGCCGGCGATCCCGGAGCCGCCGGCCACCATCAGGAGATCGTGATCTTCATCGGGATGGAACGTGGCTCGGCCGAGGGGGCCGAAGACATCGACGGTATCGGACGCGACCGCGCGCTCGAAGAGCCAGTCTCCGAACCCACCCCCTGGCTTGCGTTTCACCACCAGCGAAAGGCGGCGGGTCCGGCGCTCGTAGTTCACCATCGAGTAGGCGCGCATACCCTCCAGGCCGGGGACCTGCAGCAGGACGAACTGCCCGGCGTCGAACACCATCGGTTCGGCGAGAACGACGTCGAAATGGAGGACGTCCGCGGTCAGCCTGTCGAGCCGCTCGATCCGGCCATTGTGGTGGGTCGGGCACGCGTGTCGCGGGAATCCTTCCACGACGTTGGCCGGAACCCGAAGGGAGCAATCCCCCAGCGGACGGGTCTGGCACATCAGGATATCGCCCTTCGCGGGCTTGATCTTCGCGTGGCCGGGCGCGTCCGGCCAGCCATTGGCGACCTCGCCCGAATCCAGGCGCGCCCGACAGGATCCGCAGGTTCCCGAGGCGCATTCGTAGGGCAGTGTGAGGTTCTGCCTGAGGCCCGCCAGCAGCAGGGTCTCGTCCCGGCCGCAATCGAACGTGACGGAACCCGCCTTGGACTGCACCTGTACGCGGACGGCGCCCGCCGACGCGGTCACCGCGCGATCGAGCAAACGACCGCCGCCGCTCAGCTCCGATGGCGACGCGTCCACGTCAGTTAAAGAAATCGTCGTCATCGTCGCCATCCTCGTCGAAATCGTAGGTGATCTCCCCGTCGATGAGGGCGAGAACCTTGCCGCCTTCCTGTTTGACCTCGTAGGTCTTCAGCTCCTTCTCGGTCTCGCCGATCATCGACAGGGTCTGGAGATCCCACGCCCACAGATGCTTCGTGCAGGTCAGGATGCAGTTCGCGATCACGCCGGATTCGGCGAGGGGCTCCTCCATGTGCGGGCAGATCGGCGGCATGGCCCTGAAGCCGGCGCCATAATTGGCAACGAGCACGGAAACGCCGTCGACATCGACCAGCTTGACGGCGTTGGTCCCGATGTCCGAGGCGTCGCACAGATACTTCCAGCCCATGTTTCCTCCGCGGAGCGCAGGTGGCTTCAATCCTGTTACGGCATTCCAAATAGACGGCGGGCAAGACTGGAACACAGGCTCCGGCTGACCGCCCGAAAACGGACGGCATCCGTCAGATCGGCCAATGCGACCCTTTGTCGAGGCGTCGGTTCTGAAGCCGGACCTCGCGATCGACGAAGATAGGACGCCCCTCTTCGATGCGGAATTTGTCGATGTACTTGCCGACGAGAAACAGCCTGCTCTCTCCCGAGTCGACATGCGAATTGGTGCCGTCGAGCAAATGTTGGTAGACGGCGACAGAGCTGACAGCCGTCGCATTCTTGCCGTCGGCATCGACCTCGACAGTGCAAACATTCGTGTGGCGACTGAGGGGCGAGTGATCGGTGTTGTGCTTGGGGAGGAGCTTGATCAGGCTCTCCATGTCTTTCCGGCTTCCCTGGAGATACGTCATATCTTGGCTGATCTCAGGACTGTACGACTTGATCGCATAATTAAAGTCGTCGGCACAGAGATCGAGCCAATCGTTCCAGCGTTGATCGTCCAAGTAGACGGTCGCTCGGCCGATCGCCTCGCGTACGGCGCTCGCAGCGTCCATGGCGAAACCCTCCCGTTTGTCTTTGTCTGTCGTCGAGTCTCTCGCGTGTGCCGGGCAGCGGCCCCGGTTGGGTCGCCGCCCGGAGATCGTCCGCTATTCCGCAGCCATAAGTTCTCGCTCGGCGAAGACCTTGTCAGGATCATTTGGCATGCGGTTCATCCAGCGGCCCCACTCGTCGTAGTAGTGCCGCATGCCGTTCTCATCGTGGATCGTCTGGTTCTCCTGACGGCCATGAAGTATGCGGCGGGGCTCCGAGCCCGGTCGCATCGTCGTGCCCTGACCCTGCACGCCGATAAGATCCTCGTGCAGGTTCCGGCCGAACGGCCCCCAGATGGAGTTGTGGTGATTGATCCGGGTCTGCCGATCTTCCTTGCTGTCGCTCTTCAATCCCAGGCCGCGGAACTCGATCATGAGCTTGTTCGGGCCTAGCGGAGTAACCGTGTCGCACCGGAGCGCCGAACCGCGCAGGTTGAAGTTCATGCCCGGGAATAGGTCGATCATGTACCATTGGTTCGGCGGCAGATGCGGGAAGGAGAGCCCAGCCCGGCTTTCAAACCCCTCATACTGGTCGTAGTTCACCTCGAACGTACCGACCACGATGTGACCGTTCTCGAAAGCTTCGTTCTTTCGAGCGAAGTACGCGTCGTTGAAGCCGGTGACACGGTTGTGATAGTGCATGAAATCGTGATAGAATTCGCAATTCGTGTCGTGCCAAAGCTTGTAGTTCGTTTCCACAATAGCCTTGTGGTAGTGGAAGACTTCGAGCGGCTCCGCCTCCAGAGTCTTGCGCAGGCATTCGAACGGCTTGCCCGCCCAATCTTCGAGTGAGACAGGATTGTCGTCGAGGTTAACCCAAACGAAGCCACCGAACTTGACCTCGCACCGGAGGCGGCGAAGACCGACGTCCTCCTTGCGAAGGCGGTCCTGATATCCCTCCTTTTCGCGGCTCACGTAGACGCAATTCCCCTTCATGTCGAACTGCCACGCATGGAACATGCAGGTCATACGCTTGGGGTTTCCGGACGGCTGGGGTTCGAAGAAGCTTCCCGCCGGGCGCCGTTCGATGATCATCCCGCGATGGGGGCAGACATTTAGGAACGCGCGGATCACGTTGTCCGGGCCGCGGCAGACGACGACCGGTTCACGCGCTATGCTCGTGGTTCGGAAGTCGTAGGGCTTCGGGAGTTCGGATTCGTGACAGACGGGGATCCAGGTCTTCTTGAAGATCTTCTCCATCTCCTCCTCGAAGATGGCCTCCTCGGTATAGATGCGGCTGTCGATCCACTCGCTGCTCTCCAGGGGCGGATTTGCGGTCCACTGACTGTGGTTTCTTGCAGGCATCTGGTCTCCTCCCAGTACAGCCACGTCACGTGTCACTGTGGCGGGCTTCTCACGCCCGCCACCAAGTGATCGATGCCGTTAGCCACGAGGGCGGGCAGAAGATCGTCCTCGTGAAGCGAACGATGTACGTACGCGCTCATAAGGACAATGCTCTCTGCACTCACCCGGGGCGCCACAGCACTCGGCTTAGGATGGACCAGGGAAGCAGCGGCCGATAATTGAATCTTTTTATGGGCTCATAGATCCGGCAGGCGACAGGACGTAGATCTGACCGGCTGGTCACGCGCCGAAGGAGGGCGTTCCGGAGTCCGGCCTCCAGAGGAGGTGACACCCGAGAATCCGCCCGATCCATTCTGAAGCGGAACGGCGGCGCTGGGGGATCGTGACGGCCTCAGCGCAGGGAACGGCTCCGGCGGGGTCAGTCTAGGCGGCGCCTACGCACTACCGTGAGCACGAGGGCCGTCGCCGCGGGCGCGAGTGGCGCGAACATCGCGCTCAGAACATTGAGCCTGCTGCTGCGCGGCAAGCTTTTGCCTGTCCGACCACTCTGACTGCCATAGAGGGGGTGGGCCGTACACCCGCTCACCAGACCGCTCTTCCGGCTACGCGGAGTGCGGACACGTCGTCCTCACCCCCGGACAATCCTGCGCAGACATCCCGGTGACCGAACTGTTCACTCCTGCCAACGGTTGCGAAAGCCCCGACGCTCTTCCGGTCCGGCGAGCCCTAGTGCTCTGACGCCAACAAAGCGTACACGAGGTAGCGCGCTTTTTCGAAGCGATAGCAGCAAGTTAGCGGGCAAGCACGAGATGCGTTCGTCGGCGTCTAGGCACTAGGCCCAAGCTAAGCGACAAGCTCAAAAATGACCTCCTCCGAGCCCGGCACGCTCCCCAGTCTCGCAGTGGTCGTGAGAGCGGAATTGTGGCCACAGGTCGGGGTTATCGACGCCGGCGCCTATCCGGAGGCGGTGTTGCAAAGGTTCTGCACTGCCGGTGTCTTCGAGCAACACCCTGAAGCTGCTCTACCTGGTCTTGAACCACTCCGAGAAGGCGTGGGAGATGGCCCGCGTGAGTGGGTCATGGCCAAGGCGCAGTTCGCCGTCTTCTTCGGTGAGCGCTTTACCCGTGCCATGGCGGCCTGATGTTCAACCCGCCGCACCTACACAAAATTTCCGACAGTCCCCAATGACGTTCCGCAAGCAAACAGCTAACGCAGCCATTGCGCCATGACCACGCAGGTCAGGACACCGAGCGCAGCCGCGATAGTTGGGCCAGTAATCACTTCTCCCAACAGCAACCAGCCCCAGGCCAGCGAAAGAACAGGCTGCGCGAGCTGAAGCTGGCTGATCCGCGCTACGCCGCCGAGAGATAGGCCGCGATACCAGGCAAAGAAGCCCGCATTGCTGACCACGCACAAGTAGGCGAAACCAGCCCAGGCAGCGGGTGTAATGTGTGCAAGCAGGACGACATCCAGCTCTATCAGTGTGATCGGCACCGTGACGGGCAGTGCCAAAATGACGGCAATGCACATGACCTGCACGCCCCCCAACTCCCGAGCTAGCGCGCCACCCTCGGCGTAACCCAGCGCGCAGAGCACGACCGCAGCGAGTAGAAGCGCATCCGCCCACTGAAAGCTGCCCCCTCCTTGCACGAAGACGAAGCTGAGCACACACGCGACGCCAGCCAGAACAGCGATCCAGAACCGCAGTGAGGGGTGCTCTCCTGCGCGAAATACCGCCATGACTGCGGTGGCTGAAGGGAGCAGGCCTGCAACGACGACGCCATGTGACGCGGGCACGTGAGTAAGGGCGAGAGAAGTGAGCAGCGGAAAGCCCAGCACGACCCCAACTGCGACCACTGCGAGCCGGGGCATCAGTCGAAAAGAGGGCAACGGCTGGCGCATTATCACTAGCGTGAGCAAGGCTAGGACGCCAGCGACCGCTGCCCGACCGATTCCGACGAAACTGCCTGCTATTCCTCCAGCCACCGCTAGGCGGGTTACAGGCAGCGAGACCGAGAAGGCGAGCACGCCGACGCTTCCCCAGACCAAGCCTTTAGCTCGGTTTCGACTTGCGTCCGTCKTTACGCTTGACGAGCTGAGGAACGCGCGCATCGAAACGGAATATAGCCTTGAAGCCCAGATAGAAACCAGGAATTTCTGGCCTGAGTCTCGCACTGATCCGCCCCTTAGGAGTGGTTCTCCGTCAGGTTTGGTGGAAGGGTCAGCGTGACGGCTGGCTCGTGGCGAAGATCGTCTCCAAGGTACAGATCGAAGCATGACCTTGCTTTGCCCTCTGCCCGGCTGTCGCCTCGTCCCTGTCAAGCGCGCCGCCCTCATGGTCGCCGCCGAAACTCCACACGATCACGTTCGCTGCCCGACGTGTCGAACCGTGAGCACGTCGGTCCATAGCCGGTATCGGCGACGGCCCGCCGAACTGCCGGTCAGCGGCAAGGCCGTCCAGCTGCAGTTGGAGGTTCGGCGCTTCTACTGGCGCAACCCGGCTTGCCCCCGGCGCACCCGCTCCGAGCGGTTCCAGAAGCCGCTCAGCCGCCATGCCCAGCGCACGCGCCGCCTCACTGACGCGCATGCTCGCACCAGTCTCGCGCTCGGTGGCCAGCCCGCCGCCCGGTTGCTCGGGCATTTGGCTATGCCGACCAGCGCCACAACCCTGTTGCGGACGAAGCGCGTTTGCCGCTTCCGAACGCCGACGGCAGCACGTTATCGGCATCGACGATGGGGCGCTGCGCAAGGGCCGAACTGGACTTGCTTCAGTTCAGTGGGGAGCGGTTTGGTGGGCGATGCCCCTCTCGAACTGGGTGGGGCTTGTGAAGCCGAGTGCCGAGTGACGGCGTCGGGGATTGTAGAAGCCATCGATGTGACGGGCCAGCGCGGCGATAGCCTCGGCTCGCGTCTGGAACGCGGTGCGCCAGACCAACTCGCTCTTCAGCGTCTTGAAGAGCGTCTCGACCATCGCGTTGTCAAAGCAATTTCCCTTACTGGACATAGAGATCACGATGCCGCGGCCTCGTAGCTCCGCTTGGTACTCATTCGAACAGTACTGACTGCTGCGGTCGGAATGATACAACAAACTTGGTCCGGTTTGTCGGACGACAAGGGCACGTCGCAACGCAGCCGGTGCAAGTTCCTTGTGAAGGCGATCGCCCACCGCCCAGCCCACGACCCGTCGGGAGTACAGATCGAGGACCACCGCCCGGTACAGCCAGCCCGGTACAGCCAGCCCTCCCGCGTCCAGACGTAGGAGATG